>UROL01000006.1 GCA_900549495.1 uncultured Eubacteriales bacterium
GCTATTCGTCGGCAGCGTCAGATGTGTATAAGAGACAGGACCGGCAGCGGGCGGTATACGAAATTGTTCTGCGGGCCAACAAAGAGGTGGCCGCCCAGGCCAAGCCCGGCATGACCACCCGGGATCTGAATGAAATCTGCAAAAAGGTTCTGGCCCAGGGCTGCGTGGAGTTGGGGCTGATTGCCGACGAAAGCGGCATCGGCAAATACTACATGCACGGTGTCTCCCACCATCTGGGCATCGACGTCCACGACGTCACCGCCGAGGGTGTCAAGCTGGAAAAGGGCAGCATCATCTCCGATGAGCCGGGCCTGTACATCGACGAATGGGAAATCGGCATCCGCATCGAAGACGACCTGCTTATCACGGAAGACGGCTGCAAGGTACTATCCGAAAGCATTATCAAGGAACCGGATGAAATTGAGGAATTCATGGCCACCCATAAGAAATAATCCCCTCACCGCCCCAGGCAGAGCCTACTCTGCCGGGGGCGGCTTTTTGTTGGATTGCACCGGCACGAAATTATGCAGGAAGCAATTCCTTACGGAAATTATCTTTTCAAGAATTTTTGTTGACAAACCGGCTGCTCTGTGCTATTGTATCAGTACACTAATACAGTAAAAACCTCAAAAAATCCAGCGTTATCAATGGGTTTTTGAGTTTTGCAAAAGACTATTAAAGAAATAATTTGGAGGTTTTATTTATGAAGAAAACCATTACTGCTTTGCTGTGTGTTATGCTGTGCCTTACCGTGCTGAGCGGGTGTGGAAACAGCGAGAGGTACAGTGTGCAGGAGCGAGAAGCTATTGCGACTGCAATTTCCATGGTGGAGGAAAAGTACAACACGGATATCAACGAGAGCAAATATTTGTATTCGGTTGGCAAACAGGTGTCTGAAAATGAGTTCGTGGCTCTGGACAACAATACAGCTCCAGAAGAACAGTATCAAAATATCATTTCCGTCTCTGCTATGAACAATCATCCGGACAAAGGCGATACACTTCTTTCCTTTGCCGTGATCTACAACAGTTTGACGAAAGAAATCGTTGCAATCTACATCAACAAGTGAGGAACATCATGAAGCGTTTGAATGCCTTTCAGTTAAAATTATTTATGGCTCTGCTTATGGTTCTTGACCATTTGCATCACATCCCCGGATTTTTACCGCCTTGGTGGATGGAAATCTTCCACGTTATTACAAGATGCGTTGCGCCGTTCTTTGGCTATATGGCGGTCGAAGGTTTTATCCATACCCGAAGCAGGCTGAAATACAATGGGCGTCTATTCCTGTGGGCAGGAATCATGTTTGCAGGTAACTTCGGGCTGAACCGCCTGTTAAATGTAGATTCCCTGACAGTCTACAACAATATTTTCTTTACACTGGCGATGGGAGTGCTTGCGTTAAACGTATGGTGCTATCCCGTAAAAAGTGGGAAGATCAGTCCGAAAGCAATATTGGCATTGCGTATTCTGATTGCAGTTCCGATTACTGTTTATGCATGTGTAGCATATGAAGGGAGCTATGCTGTTGTACCGTTCATGTTTATATGCTATATTTTCCGTGATAAGACGAAAATGCGTAACCTTTCGATCCTTCTATTGTCGGTTCTTTTGTTTATCCCGTCTTTTCAGGTATACCCATCTATGGAAACAACGATAAGGGCTCTGATGTATAATAGTGACTGGCTGCTGTTTACGACAATTCCCTTTATGTATTTGTACAACGGAGAACGAGGGCCAAAAACAAAATTCAGTAAATACTTTTTCTATGTGTTCTATCCGGCACATTTGTGGATTTTGGCATTGATCGGATACTTCACAACCATGGCATAAAGAGGGATGGCTTCTGCCATACCGTTGGAAAAAGCGTTGTAGAATCTTGCGGGTATAATCGTTTCAAAATCAATATGGTTTTCCAACAATTCGATGAGCGCCGGTTTCTGATCCTCCATTGATTTTGAAACATCGTTGTAGATGTCCTCCAGGGACATTTACACACATTTATTTCGCATGATCTTTTCTCCTGTTTTTTCTTTTTTGTTGTTTCGTCACTTCAATTATAGCAAAAAGCCGGAGAAAAATCAGTAGTAAATACTTCAAAAATCCAGTGTTTTCAATGGGGTTTTGAGTTTTACAAGAGACTATAATACAGTAACACAAGGAGGAAGCCTATGGACTGGAAATTTACCGGCGACCGCCCGGTATACCAGCAAATCATGGAGCAAATCCGCGGCTCAATTCTAAAAGGGGCGCTGACCCCCGGGGAGCGCATTGCCTCCGTCCGGGATCTGGCTGCACAGGCACGGGTGAATCCCAACACCATGCAGCGGGCGCTGACAGAATTGGAGCGAGAAGGGCTGCTGGTTGGCGGCGGCACCAGTGGCCGGACGGTAACAAAGGATGCCCTGGTGCTGCAAAAAATGCGGCAGCAGGCGCTGGAAGACCTGGCACGGGAATGTGCGGAAAAATTCATGGTATTTGGTGTCAGCCCGGCGCAGGCAGCAGAGCTGCTGCGAGGGCTGGAAAAGGAGGAACGCTAATATGGAAAACACTGTTCTATCAACAAAGGGGCTGACAAAGCGCTATGGGAAAACCCTGGCGCTGGACAATCTTTCCTTGGAGCTGCCCCAGGGAAGGATTGTAGGGCTGCTTGGCCCCAATGGCAGCGGCAAGACCACCTTGCTGAAGCTGGCGGCGGGACTGTTGACCCCCACTGCCGGAACCATCACCATCTGTGGGGAAAAGATTGGCCCGCAGAGCAAGGGGCTGGTGTCCTATCTTCCGGACAAGAGCTATCTGAACAAGCAGCAGAAAATCCGGGAGATTCTGGACTTCTTCCAGGATTTTTATGGGGATTTTGACCGCCCCCGGGCGGAATCCATGCTGCGGGCATTGAAGCTCGACCCGGAAGCCAGGCTGAAAACCCTCTCCAAGGGCAACCAGGAAAAGGTTCAGCTGGTGCTGGTCATGTCCCGGAAGGCAAAGCTGTATCTGCTGGATGAGCCCATCGGCGGCGTTGACCCTGCTGCCCGGGACTACATTCTCAATACCATTATTACCAACTATGACCCGGGTGCAACGGTGCTCATCTCCACCCATCTGATTGGGGATGTGGAGCGAGTGCTGGACGAATTCATCTTCCTGTCCCAGGGCAAGGTGATTCGTCAGGGCAGCACCGATGAAGTGCGGGAAGAAACCGGCACTTCCCTGGATGAACTGTTTCGGGAGGTATTCAAATGTTTGGAAAATTGATGAAGGCCGAGTGGCGTTCCAGCCGCCGGGTCATTGGAGCGCTGTGCGCCGTTGTGCTGATTTCCGGGGCGCTGCTGGGGCTGCTGGGCAATCTGCTGCTGCGGGAATCCTCCGGCAATTGGCAGCTGCCAGGCTTTGTGAATATCCTGTTTTCCCTGCTGTCCTTTGCTGCAGTGCTGGCGGTGGCGTTGTCCCTGGCTGCCAGCGTGTTTTACGTGCTGTGGCGGTATTACCGGAGCCGATTTACGGAGGAGGGCTACCTCACCTATACCCTGCCGGTGAACAATCATCAGCTGATGCTGTCCTCCATTCTGGCAAGCGTGCTGGAAATTCTCCTGGTTGCTCTGGCCACCGTGGCAGCCGTAGCGATGGCCTTCGGCATTTTTGCCGCCGGGCTTCCCTGGGATGAGGTGGACGGTTCCGTCTGGCTGCGGCTGCGGGATGCCTTTGAGGAGCTTCGCATCAGCTTCCGTCCCATTGCCGGGGATATGGTGCTGCTCCTGGTGAACGCAGTAATGATGTGGCTGACCATCCTGCTGACGCTGATGCTGGCAGTAACTATCGGCGCCACCGCTGCCAAGAAGCACCCGATTTTCCATGCCATTGCGGTGTACTATGGCCTCAGCCTGGTTCGCATGGCTGCCTACCTGGGCGCCGCAGATGCCTGCGGCTACCTGTCCAGCCGTGCAACCCTTGCGGTGCTGGCGGGTGTCAATGCCGTCACCATGCTGATTGCCTACTTCTGGATGCACTACCTGACCAGCCGGAGACTGAATCTGAACTGACCATGCCCTCAGGGAAACAAGCGAATACCAGCCAGATTTCCTAGTCGGCCTCTCCGCCCGAGGATGCCATTGGGAACTGGGCGATTCACCCACATAAGTAAAAAGGCTCGCAGTAGCTTCGGATTGCAAATATCCGGCTGCTGCGGGCCTATTATTTGTAGTGGGTCTCCTTGTAGGCAGGATATCTAAATATAGGAAACTGGCAGTGGATTTACAGCAGTTCACTATTGGTTGCATTGGAAAATTCTATTAAGAAAAGGATTTTTCCTCTTTCAATGGTAAAATTGGCAACAACAGTAAATGCTTTTAGGGAGCTTGGCGGAACAAGCGTGATTCGCCGCATTCTGCTGCTTCCGAAAGTTGCCCACTTCATATATTACACTGTAACCAGGTTGATTTCCAAAAAATATTCCGCAATTTCCGTCAGGGAACACCTCTTTTAATACATTCTACATTGAATTCTCATTTTCAAGAATGTAAAGAGGATGAAAAAATCCGAACCCATTCCCCACAGAGAAGAAGTTCGGATTTTCATGTATGGTGGACGATATAGGACTCGAACCTATGACCTTCCGCACGTCAAGCGGATGCTCTAGCCAGCTGAGCTAATCGTCCAGATATTCTTGCAAGCAACGCTTGAATTATACAGGATAGCAAAAGATTTGTCAAGCTCTTTTTTCGTCCTTTGGCCGGGTGGTTTCTCCCCCAGGGAACGTTCTGCAGGGGTGAAGGCCGAAAAAGGCTGGTAGGATGCCGCAAAAGTGGAAGAAAAATGATAAAATATGCTTGACTTCTTGCTTGTAAGATGGTAAAATACCAGAGCCGCATTGAAGAGGTTTAAGTGGTGCGCCCATCGCCCCACCTCAAAAGCGAGACTACACAACTAAAGTAGGTGAAACAAATGAAGGCAGTTATCGTAACCGGAGGCAAGCAGTACACCGTAGCTGAGGGCGACGTCCTGTTCGTTGAGAAGCTGGGCGTTGAGGCTGAGGCAAATGTCAAGTTCGATCAGGTTCTGGCCGTTCTGGACGGTGAGAATTCCAAGATTGGTGCCCCCACTGTAGAAGGCGCTGTTGTCGAGGCCAAGGTCGTGAAGAACGGCAAGGGCAAGAAGCTCCACGTTCTGAAGTACAAGGCTAAGAAGAACGAGAAGAAGAAGATCGGCCACCGTCAGCCCTACACCAAGGTGGAGATCACCAAGATCGCTCTGTAATTTATGACAAGATGCGAATTTTTCACCGAAGACGACAGAATCACAGGATTCTCCGTTTCGGGTCACAGCGGATATAGTGAGGTCGGCAGCGACATTGTCTGCGCCGCCATTACCGCTGTTGTCACCATGGCCGAAGCCACCATCAATGATGTGTGCGGTGCCAAAGCCAAGGTGCGTGTCAAGGAGGCGGATGCCCGCATCACCCTGACACTCCCCGCTTCCTGCGATGAGGAAGAAAGCGTCCAGGCAGTTCTTGCCGGAATGATGCTGACTCTGTGCAGCCTGCGGGATGATTATCCTGATTATATCGAAGTTTTGGAGGTGTAACAAAATGCTGAAGATTGGTATTCAGTTCTTCGCTCACCACAAGGGCGGCGGTTCCACCAAGAACGGCCGTGATTCCGAGTCCAAGCGACTGGGCTGCAAGCGTGCTGACGGTCAGTTTGTTCTGGCTGGCAACATCCTGGTTCGCCAGAGAGGCACCCACATCCATCCCGGCACCAACGTTGGTATCGGCAAGGACGACACCCTGTTTGCACTGGTTGACGGTACCGTCAAGTTCGAGCGCATGGGTAAGGATCGCCGGAAGTGCTCCGTTTACGCTGAGCAGTAATTCCGTATAGCCCTCAGAAGGACTGCCGCAAGTTTTTGCAGCAGTCCTTTTTTAAGCACTGTTGGTGAATGCTGAAAGCAAAGGATTCCCCCTCCCCTCTTTTTTCACCATTCACCAAGCCATGTTCCTTTTCAGGAGGTATGCAAAATGTTTGTAGATAAAGTTCGAATCACAGTGGTCGGAGGCCGGGGCGGCGACGGAGCGGTGGCCTTCCATCGGGAGAAATATGTGGCCTCCGGCGGCCCGGACGGCGGTGACGGCGGCCACGGAGGCAGCGTTGTCCTCCATGTCAATGACAATATGTCCACCCTGCTGGACTTCCGGTACAAGCGCAAATACGCCGCCCAGGCAGGGGCCAACGGTCTGGGCCGGAAAATGAGCGGCAAGCGGGGTGAGTCCCTGGTTATCGATGTTCCCCGGGGTACCGTGGTACGGGACGCAGAGACCAATCAAATCATTGCGGATATGTCCACCAGTCAGGATTTTGTCATTGCCAAGGGAGGCCGGGGCGGCTGGGGCAATGCCCACTACGCCACTGCCACCCGGCAGGTGCCCCGGTTTGCCAAGGCTGGCCTCAAGGGGCAGGAGCGGGACATTGTGCTGGAGCTGAAGCTGCTGGCCGATGTGGGCCTGGTAGGCTTCCCCAATGTGGGCAAGTCCACCCTGCTTTCTGTCACCTCCAACGCCCGGCCGAAGATTGCAAATTACCACTTCACCACCCTGTTCCCCAACCTGGGAGTTATCTATGTGGACGAGGGTGTGTCCTTTGTCATGGCAGACATTCCCGGCATCATCGAAGGTGCTGCCGAGGGCGCCGGTCTGGGGCACGACTTCCTGCGGCACATTGACCGGTGCCGTCTGCTTGTCCATGTGGTGGACGTTTCCGGCAGCGAGGGCCGGGACCCGGTGGACGACTTTAATGCCATCTGCGACGAGCTGGCAAGCTACAGCGTGGATTTGAGCAACCGCCCCATGATTGTGGCCGCCAATAAAATTGACCTGCTGCCCCCGGACAGCGACAACCTAAAGAGACTGAAAGCCTGTGTGGAGGCTGCCGGATGCGAGCTGTACGAAATTTCCGCCGGAACCACCCAGGGCACCCGGAATCTCATGCGAGTGGTGGCCGAAAAGCTGCGTACCCTCCCCCCGGTTACCATCTATGAGCCAGAGTATGTGGAGGAGGCCCCCCAGGCCGGAGATCCCTCCGAGCTGCAAATCGAGCATTTGGGCAGCACCTGGGTGGTTACCGGTACCTGGTTGGAGCGGCTGGTGATGAACATCAATTTCGACGACTACGAGTCCCGGAACTATTTTGATTTGCAGCTGCGAAAGTCCGGCCTCTTCAACCGGTTGGAGGAAATGGGCATCCAGGACGGCGATACCGTGGATATCTACGACCTGCAATTCGACTACCAGCGATAACCCTCAGGCAAGGAAAATTTCTTCAAAAATATTTTCCACAAAGTATTTGCTTTTATATTTTGTTTTTGTATAATAACAGGGTGACGTAAACGCACCCTGTTATTTTTTTGGAGGTTCTGCAACATGATACGGAATCTGAACCAGGTCAATTTCCGCAGCTACGGCTCCGTGCTGCCGGAACGTGCCCACAGCGCCTCCCCCTTTCCCAAAGAGAAAGCCGAAACCATTTCCCTGGACAGCGACCGTGCTCCCATCTACCGGTCAAAATCCGATATCTGGATTGCCGGATGCATGGGTATGTCCATTCTGTCGGTTTGCAGCGGGAAGGACGAATATCTTCATTTTTATCTGGACAAGCCTGTTAAGCTGAACAGCGGTGTGCAGTTCGCCCTGAGTGCCTTTAAGGGAAGCGCCGGGGTGCTGTTGTACTGCCCGGAGGAAAGCCCGGAGGTTCTGGGCACCCAGACGGTGCAGCAGCTGCGGGAGGATCGGAAGCTCCATGTGGACGGCATCTACACCTTCTTCTATCAAGAAAAGGAGCAGAGCTTCCTGTTCCCCGGAGAATCCCACCCTATGCCGGAGCTGACCTATGTGGACCAGGGGGAGCTCCACTCCGTGGTAGAGGGGCAGGATCTGCTGCTGAAGCAGGGGGATTTGGTAATCTACGGCCCCTACCAGTGGCATATGCAGTATGCCGATATCGGCATTGCGCCCCGGTTTGTCACCATCTCCTTCGACATGGCCGGTATTGAGCTGGCTCCCCTGCTGAATCGGAAATTCAATGCCCCCCAGGCCACCGCCAGCCTGCTGCAAAATATGCTGCGGGAGCAGGAGCGGATGGACAGCTTCTCCACAGACATTATCGTGTCCCAGCTGACGCTGCTGCTGCTGTACCTGCTGCGGGAGGCCGAAAAGCCCACAGGAAGCCGTGTAAAAAATGCCAACATCGTGCAAAATGAAAACGAAATCATTCGTCAGGCCCAGCAGTATGTGGCCGCCCATATTCGGGAGAAGCTGTCCGTCCCCATGGTTGCCAACCAGGTGGGGGTCAGCCCCAGCTATTTGACGGTGCTGTTCCACAAGAATCTGCAAATCTCCCCCGGCGAATATATCCGCAGAATCAAATTGCAGGAAAGCAAGCAGATGATTCGGGAAAATAACCTGAACTTCACCCAGATTGCCTCTATTCTCCAATACTCCACCGTCCATCATTTTTCCCGTCAGTTCAAGGATAAATTTGGCATCACCCCCACGGAATATGCCAAATCCGTTCGATAATCAAGGAGGTTTCTATTATGAGAGAAATTTGGAAAACCATTCAGTGCAACATCAAGTCTTCCATCACTCACCTGGATAAGACCGTAGCACGCACCAACCGGGAAATGGTCTATGGTGCGGTGGCCTGCGCCGCCGTGGGTGTGGTGATTGGCATTCTGCTCAGCCCGAAAAAGGAGCTGACCATCGCAAGCAACAACGGAAACGGCGGATATGCCTGCTGCAATCCGGAGGAAGATGAGCAGGACGAGGGTCACGAATAAGCGATAAAACAACAAAGCGGTACGGCAAGCGGTGCAGAATCCTGCATCCACCTGGCGTACCGCCTTTTTATGCTGTTTTGCTCAAAGGGGCATACTTTTCTGCCTATTCTGTCCGCTCTCCCCTGCCCACGGCCATCACATCATAGGGCACGGTCTGGTAGACGATGTAGTTCAGCCAGTTGGAGAAGAGCAAATTGGCATGGCCACGCCAGCGGTCAACCGGCGGGCAGGAATCATCGTCCCCAGGGAAATAGTTTTCCGGAACCCGGATAGGCAGCCCGGCGGATTTATCCCGCAGGTACTCCTGGCACAGGGTTTCTGCGTCATACTCCGGGTGGCCGGTGATAAAGAGCTGGCGGCCATACTGGGTGGACATGGCGTACAGCCCTGCCCGGGCGGAACCTGCCAGAATCTTGATTTCCGGAACGGCCTCCACATCCTCCCACCGGACGGTGGTATGCCGGGAATGGGGCACCCAGAATTCATCGTCAAAGCCCCGGAGCAAAATGGGATTTTTGTAAACCACCTGATGCCGGAATACGCCAAAGAGCTTTTCCGGCAGCAGCACCTTCTGAATTCCATAGTGGTAGTATAGCGCCGCCTGGGCCCCCCAGCAGATATGCAGGGTGCTGTGGACATGGGTCTTGCTCCACTCCATGATGCGGCACAGCTCATTCCAATACTCCACCTCCTCGAATTCCAGCTTCTCCACCGGTGCGCCGGTGATGATAAAGCCATCGAAATACTCCTCCTGAATTTCTTCGAAGGAGCGATAGAAGGCAATCATATGCTCCTGGGGAGTATTTTTCGGCAAATGGGAGGAAACCTGGATGAGAAACAGCTCCACTTGCAGCGGGGTATTGCCCAGCAGCCGGGAGAGCTGGGTTTCGGTGACAATTTTGGTGGGCATCAGGTTTAGCAGGCCGATGCGAAGGGGGCGAATCTGCTGGGATTCTGCCCGCTCCTCGGTCATTACGAAGATATTTTCTCCCTCCAGAACCTCTCTGGCAGGCAGATTGTTGGGAATACGAATGGGCATTGTGTTCTCTCCTACTCAGTCCAGCTGTGCCAACGCCTGCTGCAAATCCGCCAGAATATCCCGGACATCCTCGATGCCCACAGAGAAGCGGATGAATTCCGGCCCGATGCCCGAGTCTGCCAGCTGCCGGTCGGTGAGCTGCCGGTGGGTGGTGCTGGCCGGATGCAGCACGCAGGTGCGGGCATCCGCCACATGCACCACGATTTGAGCCAAGCGCAGGCTGTTCATCAGCTTCATGGCAGCCTCCCTGCCCCCCTTCACGCCAAAGGAGACCACACCGGAGGCGCCCAGGGGCAGATATTTCTCCGCCAAGGGGTAATAGGGGCTGGATTCCAGCTTTGGATAATTCACCCAAAGCACCTGTGGCTGGGTTTCCAGGAAGCGGGCCACCTCCAGGGCGTTTTCGCAGTGCTTGCGAACCCGCAGGGGCATGGATTCTAGCCCCAGATTCAGCAGGTATGCAGAAATGGGGGCCATGGTGCAGCCAAAGTCCCGGAGCAGCTGGGCCCGGGCCTTCGCCACATAGGCAGCGGCACCGAACTGCTTTGTATATACCACGCCGTGATAGCTCTCGTCCGGGGTGGTCAGCTCCGGGAATTTGCCAGAGGCCTCCCAGTCGAATTTTCCGCCGTCAATCACCACGCCCCCCAGGACATTGGCGTGGCCGTCCATGTACTTGCTGGTGGAGTGGGTGACAATGTCTGCCCCAAATTGGAAGGGGCGGCACAGCAGCGGCGTGGCAAAGGTGTTGTCCACCACCAGGGGAACTCCATGTCTATGGGCAATGGCAGCGTAGCGGGAAATATCCAGCACCGTTAGGGCAGGATTGGTAATGGTCTCCCCGAAAACCAGGCGGGTATTGTCGTCAAACAGGGCATCCACCTGGTCGTCGGTCATTCGGTCGTTGATATAGCGCACCTCAATGCCCATGCGGGCCAGAGTGACGGACAGCAGGTTGATGGTGCCGCCATAGATATTGTTCATCGCAATCAGGTTCTGCCCGGCGGAGCAGATATTGAACACCGCCAGCAGATTGGCGCTCTGGCCGGAGGAGACCAGCATGGCCCCCACGCCCCCCTCCAGGTCTGCCAGCTTTTCCTCCACTGCCGCCAGGGTGGGATTGGAAATGCGGGAATACATATGCCCCTCTGCCTTCAAATCAAAGAGCTGCCCCAGGGTATCGGCATTGTCATATTTATAGGTGGTACTCTGGTAGATGGGCAGGGTTCGGGGCGCACCGTTGCCGGGATGGTAGCCGGACTGGATGCATTTGGTATCAAACTCATAATCGGACATTTTTCGTCACACTCCGTTTAGTCAATCAGGGATTTTTCCGCATCCGCCCTGCCGCTGCGCCAGACGGTGGAATAGAAGCCGGGCTTCAGGGGGCGAATTTCACAGGCGGATTTCAGGTAATAGGTCTGGCCGGTGGCTGCCGCTTCGTCCATACCCAGCAGCACCTCCAGGCAGTGGATGCCGTAGTCCGCATTCAGGCGATTGGGTCTGCCCTGCCGGATGGCATAGGCCATCTCTGCCACGCCCACGCCCCGGTGGCCGCCACCGTCGAAGGGGGCAGGCTCCGAGGTGCAATTGACGCCATTGTAGCCATGAGTAAAGGGGAAATCCACCTCCTGGCTCTCAGGCAGAAGCAGCTGCACCTTGTCGCCGAAATCATCCATGGTGTTCAGCTTCAAGCGCCCCAGGGTGCCGTAGAGCTCAAAGCGGCTGTGCTCATCCCCCACCGTATTGCCATCCATTTGGATGGATACCAGGGCTCCATTGGAGAACTCCATGCTGGCGCAAATCAAATTGCTGCCGGGAATCTGCCAGTGCTCCGGGGCGGACTGCATATACAGCAGCTGCTTTTCCCCTGGGGTAGCCGGCATGGCAAAGGCCCGGACGGCCTTCACCGGCCCCAGCAGTGCAATCAGCCCGGCCACATAATACACACCCACATCATAAGGAAGGCATCCGCACGCTCCCTGTAGGAAGGGGAAAAGCTCTGACATCAGATTGTGGCTTCTGGTAATGCTGACCAGGCCGGAGGTCACCCGGCCAATCAGCCCGGTATCCAGAATCCGCCGGGCGGTCTGCACACTGGCCCCCAGGACAGTGTCCGGGGCCACGCCCAAATACAGCCCCTTCTCTTTGGCCAGCTGGGCCAGCTCCTGGGCCTGGGCCAAATCCGTGGTGAAGACCTTCTCGCTGTAGACATGCTTCCCGGCTTCCAGCATTCTGCGGGTCACTTCGTAGTGGTTTCCCGGCGGGGTCAGGTTCACCACCAGCTCAATTTCCGGGTCTGCGGCCAATTCCTCCAGGGTCATCACCCTGGGAATTCCGAACTCCGCCGCCTTCTGCTCTGCCTTGCTTCGGGTGCGGTTACACAGCGCCACCAGGTCGATAATCGTGAACAGCTCCTTGAGATTCCGGATATAGATGCTGCTGATGGAGCCGCAGCCAACAACGGCGGTTTTTACCTTCTGATACATAATTTACCTCCTATCTCTCCTGCTCCGGCAGGGCGGTGCTCACCGGAAAGTGCTCCACAATTTCCCGGTAGCGGAAGCAGCTTTCCAGATGGTCGTTGATAATGCCGCAGGCTTGCAAATGAGAATACACAGTGATGCTGCCTAAGTATCGAAAGCCTCGGCGCTTTAGCTCCTTGGCCACCCTGTCGGACAGGGCATTGGCAGCGGGGAGGTGGCCGGTGCTATGGCCGTCATACAGAATTGTCTTATTCTGGGAAAAGCCCCACAGCCACTGGCTGAAGGAGCCGAATTCCCGGCGAATCTCCATAAACGCCCGGGCATTGCAGATGATTGCCTCTATCTTTCGCCGGGAGCGAATCATTCCAGGGGTCTGCAATATGTGCTGCACATCTTCCTCGGTATAGAGGGCGATTTTCTCATAGGCAAAGGAATCAAAGCAGCTGCGGAAGATTTCCCGCTTTTCAATCATCAGATTCCAGCTCAGGCCGCACTGCATGGCCTCCAGCATTAAAAATTCAAATTGCTTTTGGTCGTCGTGGAGGGGAAGCCCCCATTCCTCGTCATGGTAGCGTATCATCTTCGCAGTGCCCAGGCACCAGGGACAGCGTTCCATCTCTCACCCTCCTATCGCTTGCACCGTTTTGCCTTATAGAAGAAAGTATATCATTTTCCTTTTCTTTTTGCAACCGGGGATAGGCCCTTGAAATTCCGGCAAAATTCGGGTATACTGAGAAAAAAGGAAAAGGAGCTTTCATATGAGCCTGATCAAGTCACTGCTAAAAATCGGTGTTCCCCTCACCGTTGCCGCTGCCGCCCTGGCCGCAGCCAAAATGCGGGAAATGACCGCCCCGAAGAAGGAAAAGCCCCGCACGGATGCGCCTATTATCGTCGCCCTGGGAGACAGCATCACCTTTGGTGCCGGTGTTGTGAAAACCCGGGCCAGCGACAGCTGGGAAAGCAAGCTGGAAAAGCAGCTGGGCGGCGCCTATCAGGTGCTGAACTACGGCATCTGCGGCGCTACGCTGCAAAACGAAGGGGATATGCCCTACTGGAATATGCCGGACAAGCTCTGCCAGGGCTTCCCGGAGGCAGCACTGGCCCTGAATCCCGAAATCGTCATTCTGATGCTGGGCACCAACGACACCAAGCCCTATAACTGGAACCGGGGCCGCTATGAGGCCCAGCTGGACCAGCGGGTAAAGGAGATTCTGGCGGTGCCCTCGGTCAAGCGGCTGATTCTGATGTGCCCGCCCTTCACCTGCCCGGTGGAGGGAAGCGAAATTGTGGGCTATGACATCATCAACGAAACCATCCGGGACGAGGTAAACCCCATTGTGAAGAAATGTGCCGCCGACAACGGCGTGGAATGCATCGACCTGTATGCGGTAACCGACGGCCACAGCGAGTATTTTGACGACGGTGTTCACCCCAACAGCTTTGGCAACCGGGTAATTGCCACCGCCATCCAGAAGCAGATTCTGGGCCAATAAGCGTACAGAAAATTCCCACTCCCAAAACAAATGGGAGTGGGATGCTTTTTATTGTTCCGTCCTCTGGCCCAAGGGGGCATTGCTGTCGATAATAACAACCCGGATGCGGTTCTCCCCCACGGCGGAATCGTAGAAATCGTGGCCATAGCAGTAGACCAAAATGGGGCTGCCATCCTTGCGGCGCAGACGGTGCCGGAGGTACAGGTCCGTATCCAAATCCATTCTTCTATGGAGGATATCCCGGTATTCCTGGAGATCCTCCGGGAACATCAGGGAATACTGGGTCATGCTTCCATCTGCCACCTCCGAGGGGCTGTAGCCGGTGATGGTCTCAAAGGCATCATCCACCTGGAGAATCTGCATATTGTCGTTGATTAGATACACGCTGTAGGAAAGTATCTGGACATTTCTGCCTTCGGCAGCTGCCGAATCACACTGCCGCCGGACATCGCAGGACTCCTGCTGGGACATGGTGACCACGGTGATGCCCTGCTTCCGGTCACACTCCTCCAGCATTTCCAGGAACTCTCGGACGATATTGGGGTCGAACTGGGTTCCGGCTCCCCGCAGGAGCTCGGAGCGGGCGGCAGATTCGGACAGCGCCTTGCGATAGGCCCGGTCGTTGGTCATGGCATCGTAGGCATCCACCACGGCGATGATTCGGGAGAGCAATGGAATCTCTTCCCCCCGCAGGCCCTTCGGGTAGCCGTGGCCATCCCAGCGCTCATGGTGGTAGAGAATCATTTCGGCAATTTCATTGAACTCCTTGGAGCTCTTGGCAATCTGGTAGCCCTTATTCACATGGGTCTTCATCATCGCCCACTCGGAATCGCTGAGCTTGCCGGGCTTGTTCAGAATTTCCAAGGGGATGCCAATTTTGCCAATATCATGCATAATGGCCAGGAGGGCCAGATTGCTCTGATCGTGGTCGCTGAGGTTGATGCGGCGACCCAGCTCCCCACCGGTGCGCTGGGTACGCTGGACATGTGCGCCGGTATCCGGGTCGCACTGGGCCAGGGCCTGGAGCAGGGAACGGAGCAGCTCGGAGTGGACAGAGGTTCTATCCATCAGCTTCTTGGTACGCATGGATTGGAGATTCCGCCGGATGGTATCCACCACACCCTCCTGCCCCCGGACACTGACAGAGCTCTGCACCTGGATGGGGCAGTCCAGCACAGTACTGCGCTGGAGATTTTCCTGAATCTTCGCCACAATGCGCTCCACCACTGCCTTGTCCAGCTCGGTGGTAATGGCAGCCACACTGGCCTCCTGCGAGCGGGTGAACACAGTGGACGGCGGGAACTGGCTTCGCATTTCATCTGCCAGGGATTGCAGCGCCCGGTCGCCGCTGGTGCGGCCATAGCAATCGTTGATATCCCGCAGACTATTGATATCGAAGGTGGCGACAACCTGCCCCTCCGGCCCGGTGGGTGCCAGCTTTTCTGCATTTTCCTTGAAATCCGTCCAGGTATAGAAGCCGGTGAGCAAATCATATTGGGTGGTATCCCCGGAGAAAACAAAGAGGCTTCCCAGTCTTCTGCCCTTCTTGTCCAGCTGAATGGAGTAGTCACACCGCAGAGGGTGGCCATCCACGAAGCACTGGAAGGAATAGCGGGGCTCCTGGAACCCCGGATTGTAGCGGATACCGCAGCCGGACAGGAACTCGGCTACCCCAACCCCCTCCCGGAACAGCTCCGCCGGAAGCATCTCCTCTACCCGGCGGTTGTGGAGCATTATCTTGTTGTCAAAATCAAAGAGCACCAGCCCTTGGTCGATGTTCTGAAAAATCCAGCTATGGAAATGGCTCATCAGTCCATGGGAGGAATAGTGGTAGCAGAACCAGTAGTAGGAGAAGGCAATAACGGTGTAGCCCACCAGAGAGAAGTCCACATGCTCCTGGCCGAACAAATCCGGTGCATACAAATAGACACCGTTTACCAGCACCACCGCAATCAGGTAGAAAAAGGAATAGACATACTGCCTGGCATAAATCCGGGGTGCCCGGATGCTCTTGCGGCCCAGCTCCACCAGCACCACCGCAATCATCAGATAGGAAAACACCAGGTGGCTCCAATACAGGGGGTGCATTTCATAGGCAAAATGGGATATCGCATTGTTGCAGGAGACATAGCTGATGGAAATCTCATAGAAGGGATTGATTAGAAAAGCAAGTATATCCAGCGCCCCATAGATGCAAACCGCCCAATAGAACCGGCCTGGCTTTTCTTCTCCAGAGGGATTGATGAAATACCTGTTTAGCAGCAGCAGAGATATCAGGGTAAAATCAATGCCGCTGAAGTAAAGGCTGGACAGGACGGAATACCAGAAATAGCTGCGAACAAAAAGGCTTGCAGAATAACTGGCCGTGACAACAAATGCCCCCAGGCACGCAGCGCCCAGGGCACGTCCCCTCTCCCCGCCCCGGCAGAAGGCCTTGACGGCAACGGCAAGGTTCACAAGGCAGCAGAGTGCAAAGGCTATCATCAGAAAAGAGAAACCGCTCATCCGCAATTTCCTCCTACAAGTTCCCTCAAAAAATCAGATATTTTTATATCGAAAACGTTCTCGCTTGCAATCTATTGGCTCATTATAGCACGTTTATCCGCTTTATTGCAACCGTTACTGTAATTATTTCAAAAAGATTGTGGATTTCGCCGATAAATTTCTTTTTATATTGACATTTCCAGAAAAACGGATATAATATAAAAGGCTCAGATAGAGGATTTGTGTAACGGTAGCACACCGGACTCTGACTCCGTTTGCGGGGGTTCGAATCCCTCATCCTCTGCCAGATAAGAGCCAAGCGAACCCAGGGGCTGTAATTTCGGTTACAGCAGCTGGGTTCGCTTGTTTTATCCGCTGTTTCCGGATGCAGTGCCATGGGCGGCTGCCCGGAGCATCGGAAGCATCTCCCCTTTCCGTTTCCGGAGGGCAAGCAAATCTTGCGCTTTTTATTTGGAGGGCACTAAAGGAAATCTTAAGAAATAAGGCCCTTGATTCTTAAGGTTGAAATTTTTATAATCCATTGCAGATTATGTTATTTTCTACATCCGGCCAGGCCGGGAGATGGGAGGCTGAAAAATGTTCCGAATTTATGGAGCGCTGATTGAAACCGCTGCGGCAGGGGTATTTATTGTTCCGGTGTTTGCTCTGGGAAGCAAGCTGCTTTTTCGGAGCCGAAGAGATACTCCATACTATGTTCTGTTTGGGCTGTATCTGGCCGCCATCTGCGGTCTGGTTGGGTTCCCGAATTTGCTGACCCTGCGGTTTTCCCCAAATGTCAACTGGATTCCCCTGCGGTACATGATAAACGATTTGAAAAATGCCGGGCTGAATGTACTGCTGTTTCTGCCCTTCGGGGTTATGCTGCCCATGCTATGGCCGGTATTTCGCAGCGGAAAGCGCACCGCCTGGGCGGGGCTGGCGGCCAGCGGCATTATTGAGGCAGCCCAGCTGTTCACATACCGGGCCACCGATGTGGACGACCTGATTACCAACACCCTGGGGGCGGTAATGGGCTATTGGCTTGCAAAGCTGGTGACGAAGGGGTTTTCCAGGCATGTTGTCCCAGAATCCAGCCCCCGGGACTTTGCCACCATTTGCATTGCCGTGGTGCTGATTATGTTCTTCCTACAGCCCTTTGTCTCCAATGCTCTGTGGGAGCTGGTGCTGTAAGGCAAAATGCCGGAGAGGTTTCCCTCTCCGGCAAAATTATTGCGCTTGGCTATTACTCCTCGTCATCGTCAAAGGAGAATTCCAGGGTCTCGCCGCACTTGTCGCAGACGATGCTGCCGGACTCCAGGACATCCTCGTCGAAGTCGATAATGTTGCCGCAGGAGCACTGCACCTCGTAGACGGTGGTTTCCTCGTCGCCGAAGTCGAAGCCCTCTTCGTCGTCTTCCTCGTCGGCATCGTCTTCGTCGTACACGTCCTCGTAATCGTCGTCCTCGTCGTAGTCGTCCTCATCCAGGATGTAATCCTCGATGGCGTCCAGGTCCTCTTCGATCTCATCCAGCTCGTCGGAGATGGCAATGGTGGTATCCTCGATGTCCACAACCTTCTTGGTCATATCGCCCAGCAGGTCTACGATGGCTGCAATCATCTTTCCCTCGTTGGTCTCGGTGTCCAGCTTCAGGCCGTCCATCAAGCCCTTGAGATAGGCGGACTTTTCAGAAATCGTCATATCAATCGCTCCTTTACAGCAGATATAGCAGAGGTGATTAAGCCTTGGAACGGCCCAGGTACTCGCCGGTGCGGGTATCAATCTGAATCTTGTCGCCCTCGTTGATGAACAGGGGCACCTTCACCTCGGCACCGGTCTCCACGGTGGCGGGCTTGGTAACGTTGGTAGCGGTGTTGCCAGCGAAGCCGGGCTCGGTCTTGGTGACCACCAGGTCAGCAAAGTTGGGAGCCTCCACGCCAAACACGGAGCCCTTGTAGCTCATAATAACGCAGGTATCGTTCTCCTTGACGAACTTGAAGGAGTCATCCAGCACGCTGGCATCGATGGGCTCCAGCTCGTAGGTCTCGGCATCCATGAAGTAATACAGGTTGCCGTCGTTGTAGGAGTACTCCATCTTCTTGCGCTCGATGTAGGCGGTGGGGTACTTGGCGGTGGGGTTGAAGCTGGTTTCGGTAACGCCGCCGGTGATGACGTTCTTCATCTTCACGCGGACAAAAGCGGCGCCCTTGCCGGGCTTGACATGCTGGAACTCGATAACCTGCATGACCTTGCCGTCCATCTCAAAGGTAACACCGTTTCTGAATTCACTTGCAGAAATCATTTACTTATCCTCCTAAGTTATCTTCCCCGAAGGGACAGAAAAGTATGTACAAAATTGCATCGCTTTATTTTAACCGATTGGCGCTCTTTTTGCAAGGGCAAATATGATTTTTTTACAGAACCAACAGTTCTTTTGGCAGCTTTGTAAGATTTTCACAGCCATCCGCCGTCAAAATCGTCACATCTTCGATGCGGACGCCGAATTTTCCGGGCAGATAGATGCCGGGCTCCGCAGAGCAGACCGCACCGGCAGGAAGGGGGGCATCATTGCGCAGGTTCATATTGGGGGATTCATGGATTTCCAGGCCCACACCGTGACCATAGCTGTGACCGAAATACGCCCCGTAGCCGGCATCCGTAATGACCTTCCGGGCCACGCCGTCCACATATTTTCCGGTGACCCCTGCCTTGGTGGCGGCGATACCGGCCAGCTGGGCCTGGAGCACCACCTGATATACCTTGCGCATCTCCTCGGTGGCGTAGCCCATGGCAACGGTACGGGTGGTGTCGGAGCAGTAGCCCTGATACAGCACGCCGAAGTCCATGGTCAGGAAGTCCCCCTCCCGGATTACCCGGTTGCCCGCCACGCCGTGGGGCAGGCTGGTGTTGGGGCCGGAGACCACGATGGGATCGAAGGACAAGCCCTGGGCACCGTTTTTATACATGCAGTAAATCAGCTCTGCCTGGGCTTCCAGCTCGGTCATGCCCACCTTCAGCCGGGGCAGCACCTCCAAAAAGGCGGCGTCGGCAATCTGCTGGGCCTTGCGCAGACGGTCCAGCTCCCACGCCTCCTTCACATCCCGGAAGGAGCGGATTTTCTCGTTGTAGGGGACCATTTTTGCGTTCAGCTTCTCCTGGAACCAGCCGCAGGCACCGGCGGTCATGTACTCCTCTTCATAGCCCAGGGTGTGGATGCCAAAATCCGCAATGGCCTGGTTGATGAGCATGGCATAGTTTCTGTCCGCATCGGTCATTATCACCTGGAAATTGCGGATATTATTGGTGGCAGACTCAATATAGCGGCTATCGGTGAAATAGCGGCAGCCCTTTTTGGAGACCACTGCCATGCCCTCGGCAATATCAAACTCCGCCCCATAGTGGCGGCTGTAGCGGGAGGTCAGCAGCAGACCATCCACCTGGTCATTCAAAATGGACAGATATTTTTCAAGATTGTTCATGGGAGATTCTCCTTTTTTTCGCCATGGCAATGAAGGGCAACTCCAGCACGTGGCGGGCCTTCAGCCAGAAATTATGATTGTTAATGGCGCTGACCAGAATGGAGGTCACACCCTGACAGTTGGCACCCAGGGTATCGGTATAAATCTGATCTCCTGCCAGGGCGGCCTGGGCCGCAGGAATGCCATATTTTTCCAGACATGCCCGAATCCCCTTGGGAAATGGCTTGTGGGCGTGGGTGATACAGTCCAGGCCATAGTCGGCGCAGAATTTCGGGACCCTGTCCCGCCTGCTGTTGGACACCACGCACAGCTGAATATTGGAGCGCTTCATAGCCTCCAGCCAAGCCTTCATCTTCTCGGTGGGAAGATTTGTGGTATAGGGGACGATGGTATTGTCAAAATCCAGCATCAGAAGCCGAATTTTTCGCTGTTGCAGCAGGGCCGGGGAAATCTCCGGCAGCTCCCGGGCAATTATCTTAGGCAGCAGGGATATGGACATACGAGCCTCCGTGGGTTCATAAATTATAGGGTAACATTCCTATGGGCATATTCACCGATTGGTGATGATTATATCACAGGAAGGAGTTTTTGTCCATGGCATTTGCCCAATACCTGGCCATGACAGCGGCGGAAATGATGGGCAATACTCCCCCGGCGGAGGGGGTTGCCTGGATGGCATGCCATTTTTCCCCCTATTCCACCGGGCTGTGCAATCTGCCCCGGGCCCTTCCGCCGGAAAGTCTGCTGATTCTCAATGACCGAACGCCCATCCATGGCCACGATGCCTCCCGGGTTTGCCGGGAGCTGTCTCAGGCGCTGAATGGGCTGCAATGCGCCGGGCTGCTGCTGGACTTCCAGAATCCTCCCTGTAGCGAGGCCCTGGCGCTGGCATCGTATCTGGCTGGGCACCTGGACTGCCCCATGGCCGTTACGCCGGAATACGCCAGCGGGAAAGCCGCCATATTTGCTCCGGCTACTCCCACTGACATCCCCATCTCCGTCTATCTGGAGCAATGGGCCGGGAAATCCGTGTGGCTGGAGGCCGCTCTGGAGGGGCAGACCATCACCCTGGGCCCAGACGGAGCCGCATTTGGCCGCAATCCCGGGCCTGTGAGCGGCGGGGCGGTGCACCGGGATAGGCGGCTGCACTGCCACTACGCTATCGAAAAGGGGCAGGATTGCTTCCGCTTTCGCACTTGGCGCACCCGGGAGGATTTGGCCCAGCTGCTGGAGGAGGCCGGAGCCCTGGGGGTGCGGCTGTCCGTCGGGCTCTATCAGGAGCTTAGAGAGCCTGCTCCCCCAGGAGCCTGACTCTCCCGGCCTGAAGATTGGTCAGGTAATCCAGAGGCGTTTTCAGCTTCTCCGGGAACTCCACCCCGCCGCCAAACAGGCAGCCCACACTGTGGCTATCGGAGCCTGCGGTGGCAGGAAGGTCAAACATCCGGGCATAGGCAAGGGCACGTTGGTTCATGCGCCGCCCCTCCTCCCCCAGATGGGCAGCATTGACAGCCTCTACCCCATCGATATCCCTGGGGAAGAGCTGGATATGGTCAATGTAGTCCCGCTCCCGGAAGGGGTGGGCCTGAATCACAAAGGCACCGGACTGGTGCATTTGCAGCAGCGCCTGGCGCGGGGAGCACAAATCAATGTTCTCATGGGCCAGCAGCCACTGCTTGTCCAGATTGTACACCAGGAATTCCGCCCCATGGTAGGCATACTCAAAGCCGAAGAAAACCTGTAGGCCGATTCGTTCCCCCTCTTCCCGGGCGTGCTCATATCCCAGGCAGAAGCGCTCTACCCGCTCTTGCCAGGGCAGCTCCCGGGGAATGGCAGAATTGCCGTTAAAGAAATGGTCTGTAACAAAGATGCCGGTGTAGCCCGCCTGCTTGTGGGCCCGGGCCATCTCCGCCCCGGTGGAGGAGGCGCAGGCGCTGGCCTCCCGGGTGTGCATGTGGGTTTCGTATTTATAAGCCATGGAATCGCTCCTTTTACGCAATAAACGCCCTAACCGTACCACAGCCGTCGAATTTTGTCAAGGTCTCTGGCGGCGAGTTGACCGGGGCAGAGAAAAATGCTAAAATGGAGGCAATTTATTGTGACCGTACAGAGCAGGACGTCGTCTATAAGGGTAGAAAGAGAGGAAATGCCATGGAGGATCAGCAGATAATTGAGCTGTACTGGCAGCGGTCAGAAGAGGCCATTGCCCAGACGGCCCGGAAATATGGGCGGTACTGCCACACCATTGCCTACAATATCCTGCAAAATCAATGCGACAGCGACGAATGTGTCAACGACACCTATATGCACGCTGTCTCTTATACACATCTGACGCTGCC
>UROL01000007.1 GCA_900549495.1 uncultured Eubacteriales bacterium
CAGCCTCGGTCTCGTGGGCTCGGAGATGTGTATAAGAGACAGCTGTACAGCAGATAGGCTTCCGGTGCACCGGTTTCCAGGAATACGCTCCAATAATCCTTTGCATTCATCCCATTTCCCTCCGGCTTTAGGATTTGCAAGGCGGAAGGAACTACTCCTGGAAAAAATATGCAGCCCCGTCTATTCGCTGTAGCCAAAATTGCGGATCAGGAAATCACTGTCCCGCCAGTTTTCCTTTACCTTCACCCAGGTGGTCAAATACACCTTGGTGCCCATGAATCTCTCGCAGTCAGCCCGGGCCATAGAAGAAATTTTCTTCAGCATTTCGCCGCCCTTGCCGATGATGATGCCCTTGTGGCTTGCCTTTTCGCAGTAGATGGTGGCATCAATATCGATGATGCCATTTTCCCGCTCGGAGAATTTTGTGATTTCCACTGCCGTGCCATGGGGAACCTCCCGATCCAGGCACCACAGCAGCTTCTCCCGGATAATCTCAGCCATTACCTGGCGCTCCGGCTGGTCTGTGGTGATGTCCTCAGGGAAAAGGAACGGCCCTTCTGCGGCGTATTTTTTGCATATTTCCAGCAGCTGGTCGATGCCGTCCCCTGTTTTGGCGGAAATCGGGAGGATTGCATCAAAGTTTGCCTTCTTGGCATACACATCGATTACCTCCAGCAGCTTGTCCTTCTCCACGGTATCGATTTTATTGATAGCCAGGATAGCCGGGCAGTGGCTGCTTTGGATTCGCTGGAGCAGCCCTTCTTCCTGGGGGCCGATGGAGGCAATGGGCTCCACCACCAGAATGGTCAAATCTACGTCGGCAATGGATTCCTGAGCCACATTCACCATGTAATCCCCCAGCCTGGTACGAGCCCGATGATAGCCCGGTGTGTCCACAAAGATGAACTGGGTATCCCCCCGGGTCACAATTCCGCAGATGCGATTCCGGGTTGTCTGGGGCTTGTTGGATACAATGGCGATTTTTTCACCCACCAGATAATTGGTCAATGTGGACTTTCCCACGTTGGGACGTCCTGCAATGGTAATCATCGCTGTTTTCGTCTTCATATTCTCTCTCCTGTTGTTGAGTTTGATGGTCAATCTCTCTGCATTCCAGGAATCGAGGCAGCAATGGCCTCTTCCCTGGCGCGCATCTGGCGCTTCTGCTCCCCCTCGTCCAGGTGGTCGTAGCCCAGCAGGTGGAGGACGGAGTGAATGGTCAGGTAGCCGATCTCCCGCTTGGTGGAATGGCCGAATTCTTTAGCCTGGGCGGTGGCACGCTCCAGGGAGATACACATATCCCCCAGAGGGCAAAGGCCGGTGCCGGGGTCAATATACGCCCCCCAATCCTGGGGTGGCGCTCCGGCAGTCAGGTTGAACATGGGGAAACTCAGCACATCCGTGGGCTTGTCGATGTTCCGGCTGGCCTGGTTGATGGTCTGAATTCCGGCATCATTTGTAACCAGCACATTGATTTCACAGGGAACGGTAATGCCCTCGGCTTTCAGGGCCTGGTTGATGCAGGTACGAATATGGGAGCCAACAATGAGCTTTTGCATGGGGCATCCCTCAAAGACAAGATTGATTCTGTTTTTCATCTATTTTTCCTCTGAAATTGCCCCTTGAATTCTCGGGGATATTTTTTCATTTCCGGCTTTTGGGAGGCACGCTCGTAGGCGTTGATAATCTCCTGCACCAGCGCATGGCGAACCACGTCGGCGGCGGTCAGGCGGCAGATGGCAATATCCTTGACACCTTCCAGCACCCGAATGGCATCCTTCAGTCCGGAGGTTTTGTCCTCCGGCAAATCAATCTGGGTGATATCACCGGTGATAACGATTTTAGAGCCAAAGCCCAGCCGGGTGAGGAACATCTTCATCTGCTCCCGGCTGGTGTTCTGGGCCTCGTCCAGGATGATAAAGCTGTCGTCCAGGGTCCTGCCACGCATATAGGCCAGAGGGGCTACCTCGATGGAGCCTCGCTCCTGGTACTTTTGGAAGGTTTCGGCCCCAAGCATATCGTACAGGGCATCATAGAGGGGCCGCAGGTAGGGGTCCACCTTATTTTGCAGGTCACCGGGGAGAAAGCCCAGCCGTTCCCCTGCCTCCACTGCCGGACGGGTCAAAACAATTCGGTTGACGGTTCGCTCCCGGAAGGCGGCCACCGCTGCGGCCACGGCCAGATATGTCTTGCCTGTACCTGCCGGGCCGACACCAATGGTCACGGTGTTTTTCGCAATGGCCTTCATGTACTTCTGCTGGCCTACGGTTTTTGCCTTGATGGGCTTTCCTTTGGCGGTGATGCATACCACATCCTTGGTCATCTGCTCCACCTGGGCATCATTCCCCTCGCTGACCAGGGTAATCAGATAGCGTACCCGCTGCTCGTCGATGATTTCCCCTTTGGAGGCCAGTGCCAGCAACCCCTCCAGGGTTCTGACAGCTTTGTCCACCATCTCTTCGTCTCCGGATACTTTCAGGTCTGTGCTGCGGTTGATGATACGAACCCCCATGGCATCCTCGATTCGCTTGATATTCTCATCGAAGGAGCCAAAGACGGCAATTACATCCTCCAACCGCTCTGCATTGACAATTCGTTCTACGATTTTACTCATTGTGAGTCTCCATTCTCCAAATGCTCCCTGCCAATCATTTCCACACATAAAAATTGCCTGGTCAGCCAGTAGGCTCCGGGGCGTACTTCCAGCACGTCATCGGAATAGGCAACTCTTCCGGCAATCATCTGGCCGGACAGGTATTCCTGTGAAAACTGAAGAAGCTGGTTCTGGGCATCCATTTTGTCCACAGGGGACGGCGCAGTGGTGCCGCAGAGATAGGTATCGCACACCAGCGCAATGGGGAGAGAAAACCCTCCCGCCAGGGGCAACAGATGCTTCCTGCTTATTCTACCACAAGTGACCTCTGAAATTCCACTGTCTTTCCATAAATTTATTCGTTTTTTTCCAAACAAAATGGAAAGTGCCCTTTTTGTTTCGGGATTTCCCTCCCGCACCTGCTGATTGGCAGGGGTAACGGTGCTCAGGGTATGCATTGTCCGTGCATATACCTCCCCCCTGGCCCGTTGGGCCCGAAGCGCAATGCCGCAATCCGTATAGCCGGAAATCAGAATTTGTCCCTTCCTTACAGCCTGCCCCGGCTGACACATGGCGGTGCCCTGGAGAGCGGTGACGGATTCTATGATTCCGTCTCTGGCCGCAACGATACTGCCAACAGTTCCCTTTTCCGCTGCTTCCGTCTCCGGCGGTACACGCTCGTCTACGCTAATAACTGCACGGCAGCCGAAGGTGTTAATACCGGCCCATTGAAGCTCCGGGATTGCACACAGCAGTGCATTTTTCATTTTCTCACTACGTACCTCTGCACAGGGGGCAAATAGGTGAATTCCGGTTTCCTGGGCTGCCTCCAGAATTTTTCGGGTGGGGACGGTGTGGTTGCCCTCCACCTGGACGGTCAGTATTCTTGTAGGGAGCAGAAGGCTGAGCACAAAGAAAAAGGACAGTCCGGTATAAAGCAGCCAGCGATTCAAAATGCTCTGCTGAATATAATACAGCAGGGGCTGCTCCAGGATACGAACGCTGTCTCCCCTCTTTTCCAGAGCAGCAAGCAGCGGCATATAGTCTCTCCGGTGAATCCAAAAGCGATGGGTCAAATCATCCTCCCGGATAATACGAGAAAGGGCAATGCCTCTGTCATTCAGAATCTGCACGCTTTTCCAGAAATCGGCACTGGTGACACGCAGGGCAATCTGGTTCTTAAAACGACTGCGCAGTTTCATTTCTCACTCCTTCGAATCAGGGAAATGCTGTCAATCTGTCCGATGACAATTAGCTTGACCCGGGTCATGTGCTCCAATACCAATTTGCAGCCGCAGATGTTCAGCTGCCCATATTTCATTTTGATTCCGATTTGTGTGCCGGAGTATTGGATGACACCCAAATGGTTTTCTACCAGTACCCGGCAATTCCCTGCCAATTCTACAATGGGAACAACCGGGAATACCTCCGGATTGGCCGCCCCCTCCGGCAAGCGGGGCAATGGATGGCCTCTGAATTTCATCCCCTCACCTCCCGGAAAAAGCATATGTATGCCCTGTCCCCGGTTTGCATAGATTCTTTCGAGGTGAAATCATTGGAGCAACGAAGATGGCTTCCGGCCTTGGCCTCGGCGGCAGGGATGCTGGCCCTGATTCTTGACAGCCGAACGGCCCTAGCCAGTGCCGCAGAGGGCGTGGCAATGTGTATAAAAACAATCATCCCCTCTCTGTTTCCGTTTGTTTTCCTGTCCGGCACCTTCTCCGGGAGCTGCTCCGGCTATGCTCCCAGATTTTTGGGGAAACCGCTGGGCATCCCCCGAGGAATGGAGGCCATTTTGATTCCGGCCCTCCTTGGAGGCTACCCCATTGGGGCCCAGTGCACCTATGAGGCATACCGCTGCCATGGAATATCCCAAAGGCAGGCAGAGCGGATGCTTGCCTATTGCAGCAACGTTGGCCCTGCATTCATTTTCGGGATATTGCCTGCCGCTTTCGGCGGCGTTGGCCCGGCCTGGGCAATCTGGGCAATCCAGCTATTCAGCATTTGGACAGCGGCATTGGTTTTTGCTCCCTCCTGGGATGAGGCTCTGCCCCAAAGAAAGCCGCAGACCTCCTTCGGTATGGAGCAGGCAGTAGGAGCCATGCTGAAAATTTGTGGCTGGGTTATTCTGTTTCGTGTGCTGATTGGCTTTCTGGCCCGCTGGTTCCTTTGGGGTGTTTCTCCGGTGCTGCAAACCCTCCTCTCCGGTTTTTTAGAGCTGACCAACGGCTGCTGCCGCCTGGATAAAATTATCGATGGACGGATAAGATTCTGTGTGTGCAATGTTCTGCTGGCGTTTGGGGGGCTGTGTATCCTGTACCAAACGCATTCGGTGTGCCCTGGCCTTCGTCTGAGATTTTATTGCCAAGGGAAGCTCCTTCAGGCGGCCACCGCTGGTGTTGTATCCGCAGCGCTGTGTTACAGAATCTGGTGGCTGATTCCAGCCTGGGCAACCGGATTATTTGGCGTCAAGGCCATAGAAAAAAGGGTGGAAATCCCTTGGCTGCTGGTGTATAATAGGGGCAGAAATAGATGGAGGGTTGACGATGCTGTTTCGCAAAAAAATTGAACGTGCCTGCGCTTACTGCGTATATGGCGCAAAGCTGGAGGACGGTGCCGTGTTGTGCAGCAAGCGTGGAATGAAGGCAGAGGAAGACCACTGCCGCAAGTTCCGGTATGACCCATGCAAGCGGGTTCCCTTCAAGGCAAGGGCCGTTTCTTTTTCCCAGTATAACGACAGCGATTTTTCCCTGGGGGATTAAATTTCCCCTCAGGTCGCTGCGCGTTGATAAAAGTTCCCCGTGCATGGCAGCCGAAGCGCTGCCTGCACGGGGTTTTTACGAAAAGAGCTTGCCGGCCCCATCCCCTGCCTGGATGAAGGTATTGGGGACATCCCCCACAATTACGGTTTCGGCAACTACAATCTGGCTGGAAATGGAGAAGGTGCTGGTTTCCCCCAGCACAAGGATTGCTGCATCCACCGTAATATTCATCACCAGCTGATGCAGCGTCTGGTTGATGCCCGCCTGGCAGAAATTGCTGGAAAAAGCGGCATCGCTGTTTCTGACAGCAAGAATGTGAACCGGAATGACAGGGCCCTTTCCCGAGAAAAACTCCGGTAGGAACAGACTGCCAATGGGAATGCCGATGTCTGCCGCATCCAGGGCCAGGATTTTCCCGTTAATGATGTTCAAAATGTCCGTTTTCAGGCGGTTGATTTCTCCAATGTTTGTTTTCAGTGCAGTAATTCGCCCATTTAAGTCTTTTTCAAAGTAGACAATGCGGTCATACTGTATGTTTCCATTCTCAATTTGCTTGGCCGCTGCGTCGTTGGCCAAATCCGACGTGGCGTTTTTAACACTTGTCTGGGCCAAATTTTGAATGACAGGCCGGTATTTGTTCCGCAGTGAGAAGAAACACACCGCCAGGATGGTAAATATAATCAGAAGCAAGATTGCAAATTTTTTCAGCCTTTTCCCCATGCAGCTCCTCCCCTCCGGGAAACTGTATGCGAAAAAGGCTGATATCATTCTGGCTCAGATTTTTTTCATGTAGGCAGAGGCGGTTTTGGCCAGCAGCTTTTTGGTGCCGATGTCATCGAAGGCAACCTCCAGCAGCGCATCGCCGCCCATTTTGGTAACGGTGAGCACCATTCCCCTGCCAAAGGCGGCGTGCTGCACCATGTCTCCCTGCTGCAATTCCAGCATGGGCGTGGTGGGCTTGGGAGAAATCATGGAGCTTTCGCTGTGATAGCGGGGCCGATTGTAGGCGCTGCGATTGCCATAGGAACGCTCTGCGTAGCCGGTGGTGCTCTGCATCGGGTGGAAGCCGCCCTTGCGCTGGATGCATGTCTCCGGTATCTCCTTCAGGAACCGGGAGGGCAGCGAGGCAGACGTCCGGCCATAAATCATACGCTGCCGGGCATAGCTGATGGTAAGGGATTGCTTTGCCCGGGTGATGGCCACATAGCACAGGCGCCGCTCCTCCTCCATCTCTTCGTTGTCGCCGATGGAGCGCTGTCCGGGGAACAGGCCGTCTTCAAAACCGGCCAGAAATACATGGGGAAATTCCAGGCCCTTGGCAGAATGGATTGTCATCATAACCACAGCATCATCGGATGCATTGTACTGCTCAATATCCGTGTACAGGGCGATTTCCTCCAGGAAGCCTGCCAGAGTAGGATTGTCCGTATTCTCCATGTAGGAGTGAATGCTGGATTTCAATTCACGGACGTTTTCCAGCCGGGTTTTGTTTTCCTCGGTGTCCTTGGCGGTGAGCATATCGGCATAACCGGTGCGGACCAGAACCTCATCGTAGAACTCCGGCAGGGACATGCCCTCCACCAAAAGCTGGGCAAGGCCTTCAATCATCCCCGAAAATTGCAGGAATTTCACGGCGGATTTCTCCAGTGCAGCATAGGAGTAGGGATCGGAAATCACACTATACAGGGGCTTTCCCTCGGCTTCTGCCAGGCGATCAGCCATTTCCAGTGTCTTTGCCCCCAGGCCACGGGGCGGATTGTTGATGATGCGGTGTAGGCGCAAATCATCTGCCCGGTTGTTGATGACACAAAGATAGGATAGCATGTCCTTGATTTCGGCCCGATCGAAGAATCGGGTGCCTCCGATAACCCGGTATGGAATGCCGTTGCGTTTCAGCGCATATTCCAGGGCGTTGGACTGGGCGTTGGTACGGTAGAGAATGGCAAAGTCCCGCATTCCCTGGCCATGGGTGGCCGCCAGAACCTGACCGGCAATGAAATTTGCCTCCGTCATTTCGTCCGCTGCCTCATACACCACAATGGGAGAGCCATTTCCGTTGGCTGTCCACAGCTTCTTTCCCTTCCGGCCCAGATTGTGGGAAATCACCGCATTGGCTGCGTTCAAAATGGATTGGGTAGAGCGATAGTTCTGCTCCAGGCGAATGGTGCGGCAGCCATGGTACTGCTTTTCGAAGCTGAGAATGTTTTCAATGGTGGCACCACGGAAGCGGTAAATACTCTGGTCATCGTCTCCCACCACGCAGATATTCTCATGGCCACCTGCCAGCGCCGATGTGAGAAGGTATTGCAGGTGGTTGGTGTCCTGGTACTCGTCCACCAGGACATAGTGGAACTTCTTCTGATAATACCGCCGGATATCCTCGTGTTGCAGCAAAAGCTGAACGGTGACGTAAATAATGTCGTCGAAATCCAGGGCGTTGTTTTCCTTTAACTGGCGCTGATACTTTTCATAGGCACGAGCAACGTACTTTGCACGCAGGTTATTGCTTCGCTCTGCCTCCTGAAGCATTTCAGCGGGAGAGACCATTTTGTCCTTCTCCTTGCTGATGGCACCAAGGACATATTTGGGTGGGAAGGTTTTCTCATCCATGTCCAAGTCCTTTAGAATTCCTTTCATCACCCGCTCGGAATCGGCAGTATCATAGATGGTGAAGCTCCTGGTATAACCCATCACGTCGATATCCCGCCGGAGAATTCGGCAGCAGGCCGAGTGGAAGGTCATAGCCCAGATGTCCTGGGCATCCTCGCCAAGAAGGGTAGAAAGTCGGTCCTTGATTTCATTTGCAGCCTTGTTGGTAAAGGTGATGGCGATGATGCTCCAGGGGGCAGCAGGGGCCACGGCGCACAGTGCATCGGCACGCTGCTTCTCGTCTTCGGTGGGAGCCTCACCCAGGGATTCCAGGAATTCCACATCCGCCTCTGCAATCTGAGGCGGGATTTCCTGGCAGTCGCTGCCTCTGCCATAGCGCATAAGGTTGGCAATGCGGTTAATCAGCACGGTGGTCTTGCCGCTTCCGGCTCCTGCCAGCAGCAGCAGCGGCCCCTCGGTGGTAAGCACGGCCTTCTGCTGCATATCATTTAGTTGGGAGAACTGGGCCGCAATATACTTCTTTCTGGCGGCAATAAATCGGGATTCCATTTGTTCTGTCATTCGGTGCACCTGTCTATCTGTATGATGTACCTATTCTACTCCATTTTGGGCAAAAGGTAAATAGGCTCTATTGCATGAATTCCCGAATTTTCTCCAGGGCTTTTTTCTCAATGCGGGAAACCTGCACCTGACTGACCTCCATTACCTTGGCCACCCGCTGCTGGGTGAGACAATGGTAGTAGCGCAGCTGAATTACTATCCGCTCCCGCTCCGGTAACTTCTCCACCGCTTGCCGCAGGGCAATTTTCTCCACCATCCGCTCTTCGGATTCCGTGTCCGTCAAGATGTTTTCCAGGCAGAAGCCTTCCTCTCCGGTCTGCTGCTGGATGGATTCTGTAGCGGCGGTGGCTGTTTCCGCAATGGCAATTTCCTCCGGGGTAAAGCCTGTATGGGCGGACAGCTCCTGAATGGTGGGCTCCCGCCCCAGCAGGGGCGTCAGCTTATTGCGAATGCTCTTGATAGAGGCTGCCTGCTCTTTGATGCTGCGGGAGACCTTCACGGCTCCGTCATCCCGGAGAAAACGGCGGATTTCTCCGGCAATTTTCGGTACTGCATAGGTGGAAAACTGGGTGCCGAATCCGGGGTCAAAGCCCTCCACCGCCTTCAGAAAGCCCATGCACCCCAGCTGATACAGGTCATCCGTCTCTGCCCCCCGTCCGATGAAACGGCGGGCAACGGACCAAATCAGGCCGGAATTCTCTGTGACCAGCTTTTCAGAGGCGTTCCGGTCCCCGTCCTGGGCAAGCCGAATGAGCTCCTCTGTCCTGCTCATTTCCGACGCTGGAGCTTCCGGCGCATATGTACCGATGTTCCCTTGCCGGGAGTGGAGGTAACATCAAAGCTGGTCATAAAGCTCTCCATAATGGTAAAGCCCATGCCGCTGCGCTCTGCGCCGCCGGTGGTAAAGGCAGCCCGGCGGGCCTGCTCCACATCCGGGATGCCTACTCCCTTATCCTTGATGACAATGTCCAGCACATTGTCCTTCAAGATTCGGCAGCGAAGAGTGATAATTCCAATCTGGTCTGGGTAGGCGTGTACGATGCAATTGGTTACTGCCTCCGATACGGCGGTGCGAATGTCGCCCAGCTCCTCCAATGTCGGGTCCATCTGTGCGGCAAAGCAGGCCACGGCGCTGCGGGCAAAGGCCTCGTTGGAAGAGCGGCTGGGAAAATCCAGAATCATATAGTTGTCAAATTTCATGAGACTGCCTCCCGGATTTCCACCAGCTTGTCTATCCCTGACGCCCGAAACACCCGCATGGGCTGGGGGGAGATGCCGGAGAGCAGCAGTTTCCCTTCAATCTGGGACATATTTCGCAGCGCATTGATAACCACGGCAATGCCGGAGGAATCCACAAAGGTCACATCGTGAAAATCCAGAACGCAAACATCCGGCATATAGGCTTCTATTTTGGAGCTGATGATTTGAATATAGGCCTTGGCACAGTGATGGTCAATTTCTCCGGTGAGGGCTATGGTGAGCTTTCCGTTTTCAAGGAAACTGGTGAAATACATATTGAAAACCTCCTTTGTTTTCTTTGCAAAAGAAGTATAATTCTTTGAAAACGAAAAAGCAGTCGCAATGGCGGGCAAAAAAAGAAACAGGAGAAATACCGCAACCAACGGCTCTCTCCTGCTCCAAGCTATTTGTGTTTATGGTTTCCTCTCCATAATTTTCAGCCCCAGCTCAAAGGCCAGAAGGGCAATTTTGCCCTTCTCATCCAAGCGGGTGTGACCGGCCAGGCTGCGGGAATCCCACACCGGCTGGTCCAGATTGTCACCGGCATAGAAAAACGTAAAGAAGTCCGCTCCCCGGAAATCTGCCGCAGCCTGCATTCCGGCGCATTCCATTTCTACGCAGATGGCCCCCTGGGCTTTCCTGCGCTCCACCTTCGCCCGGGTTTCCCGGTAGCAGGCATCCGTTGTCCAGGTGGTCCCCTCCACATGGGAATAGCCATGCTCCTGCAGCACCTGGGCAAACAAATTGCGGTATTTGCGGTTGACTTCAATGCTGTCGGCAGGTGGGGCATAGTGGTAGCTGCACCCCTCATCCCGCAATGCCTTGGTGGGGATGATGATGCCGCAGTCCTCAATGGTCTTGTCCAGCACGCCGCAGTTGCCAAAGAGAATCAGGGATTTCATGCCCATGGCAAGCAAATCCTCATAGTCCCCGATGCAGGCAGGCTCCCCCACCCTGGACTCATAAAAGCCGATTCTCTTTCCCTTGTAGGTGACGGCATAAACCGGCGCTTTGCCGTTGGCACCGCCCACACGTCCGATTTCCTCCGGCTCAAAGAAGGCAAGCACCGCTTCAAACAGGTGATGGGAAAAGCAGGAAACGGTCACCTCCGGGAAATTCTCGATCTTCCCCTTGATGCACATCTCCGGGTTGATAACGGCATCCCGGTTGGGGTCAAATTCGGATAATAACATTTGGCGGCTCCTTTCTGATGAAAATGCCCCGGCGGTGTTGCCGGGGCATAATTTCCACTTGTTCTGAAAATTCTTACAGCGCCTGCATGGCCTTCAGGCTTTCTTCCAGGCTGATAATCAAATCCCGAGCCTTCTGTGCCTTTGCACGCTCGGCAGCCACAACCGCCTCCGGCGCACGGGAGACAAAGCTCTCGTTGGAGAGCTTGCCCTCCAGAGATGCCAGATTCTTTCTGGCTTTGTCCAGCTCCTTGTTGATGCGCTCCAGTTCCTTTGCCACATCCACCAGCTGTCCCATGGGGATATAGAGCTTTGCATCAGCGGTGGCGCAGGTGACCATGCCATTGAGGTTTTCCGGCTCTGCATCCAGCAGGGTCATGCTGTCAGCATAGGCAAGCCGCAGGATAAAGCCCTCGCCCTCGGTGAAAACCTGGGGCTTGGAGGTCAGCACATACAGCGCCGCCTTCTTGGAGGGAGGCACGTTCATTTCGGCACGGCGATTGCGGATGGAGCGGATGGCATTCATCACGGACTCCATATGAGACTCCTCTTCTCCGAAGGCCAGGTCTTCCCGGTACTGGGGCCAGGCAGCCACAATCAGAGCTTCCCCCTCATGGGGCAGGCTCTGCCAGATTTCCTCGGTGATGAAGGGCATGAAGGGATGCAGCAGACGCAGCACCTGATCCAGCACATACACCAGCACCTGGATAGCGGTCTGCTTCCGGTCGGCATCCTCGCCGTACAGACGCGCCTTGGTCAGCTCGATGTACCAGTCGCAGTAGGTATCCCAGATGAAGTCGTACACCTTCTGTACGGCCACGCCCAGCTCGTACTTTTCCAGGTTCTCTGTCACCTCGGCAATGAGGGTATTGAGCTTAGAGAGCACCCACTTGTCGGAGATTTCCAGCTTGTCCATGGCGGGCAGGGCATTGACGGAGTCCTCACTCAGATTCATCATCACATAGCGGGAGGCGTTCCACAGCTTGTTGGCGAAGTTACGCATGGCCTCGCACCGCTCCACATAGAAGCGCGTGTCGTTGCCGGGGGAGTTGCCGGTGACCATGTTCATGCGCAGGGCATCGCAGCCATACTTGTCAATCATCTCCAGGGGGTCAATGCCGTTGCCCAGGGACTTGCTCATCTTCCGCCCCTTGTCGTCCCGCACCAGGCCGTGAATCAGCACGGTGTGGAAGGGGGGCTTTCCGGTGTGCTCGCAGCCGGAGAAAATCATTCTGGCAACCCAGAAGAAGATGATATCATAGCCGGTGACCAGCACATCGGTGGGATAGAAATAATCCAGGTCAGGGGTCTTTTCGGGCCAGCCCAGGGTCTCAAAGGGCCACAAAGCGGAGGAGAACCAGGTGTCCAGCACATCGGGATCCCGCTCAATATGGGTGCTGCCGCACTTCTCGCACTGGCAGACATCCTGGCGGGACACGGTGATGTGGCCGCAGTCGGCGCAGGTCCAGGCGGGAATCTGATGGCCCCACCACAGCTGACGGGAAATGCACCAGTCTCGGACATTCTCCATCCAATTGAGGTAGGTCTTGCTGAAGCGGTCGGGGACGAACTTCGTCTCCCCGTCCTTCACCACCCGGATGGCCTCCTCAGCCAGGGGCTGCATCTTCACGAACCACTGGGCGGAGATAATCGGCTCCACATCGTTGTGGCAGCGGTAGCAGGTGCCCACGTTGTGGGAGTAATCCTCCACCCGCACCAGGTAGCCGCCTTCTTCCAAATCCTTTACAATCTGCTTGCGGGCCTCGTAGCGGTCAAGACCCTGGTACTTGCCGCCCAGCTCATTGACCTTGCCGTTGTCGTCCAGTACCCGGATGACCTCCAGGTTGTGGCGCAGACCCACCTCGAAGTCGTTGGGGTCATGGGCGGGGGTCATCTTGACGCAACCGGTGCCGAATTCCATTTCGGCGTAGTCATCGGCAACCACGGGAATTTCCTTGTTCATCAGGGGCAGGATAACCTTCTTGCCCACGATGGCCTTGTAGCGGTCGTCATTGGGGTTGACGCAAACGCCGCTGTCGCCCAGCATGGTCTCGGGACGGGTGGTGGCCACAATGACCTCGCCAGTACCGTCGGCCAAGGGGTAGCGGATGTGCCACAGGTGGCCGGGCTTATCCACATACTCCACCTCGGCATCGCTCAGGGCAGTGACGCAGCGGGGGCACCAGTTGACGATGCGGCTGCCCTTGTAGATAAGACCCTTTTCATACAGGGAGACGAAGACCTCCCGGACGGCCTTGGAGCAGCCCTCGTCCATGGTGAACCTGGCTCTATCCCAATCGCAGCTGGCGCCCAGCTTCTTCTGCTGCTCCACAATGCGGTTGCCGTACTGGCGCTTCCAGTCCCACACCCGCTCCAGGAACTTTTCCCGTCCCAGGTCATAGCGGGTCAAGCCCTCCTTCACCCGCAGCTCTTCCTCCACCTTAATCTGGGTGGCGATACCGGCATGGTCAACGCCGGGAATCCACAGCGCATTGTAGCCCTGCATTCTCTTGAAGCGAATCAGGGTATCCTGCATGGTTGCATCCATGGCGTGGCCCATATGCAGCTGACCGGTGACATTGGGAGGGGGCATAACGATGGTGAAGGGCTTCTTCTGCTCGTCCCGCTCTGCGTGGAAGTAGCCGCCCTGCTGCCACATGCCGTAAATCCGTTCCTCCACGTTTTTCGGCTCGTAAACCTTTGGTAATTCTCTTGCCATTGTAGTCTCCTTTCAAAACAAAACGCCCTGAGCCAAATCTGACTCAGGGCGAAAAAATCCGCGGTACCACCTGAATTCCCGCAATGCGGGCACTCTGCTGCTGTAACGGGCTGACCCGTACTGCCCTACTCCCTTCGGGCAATCCGCTCCTGGGCGACCCACAGTGCCTTTCTGCCGTGTGCTTTCACCAGCCGCACACTCTCTGGGGCGAAAAGCGCTGCTCCTCCCACTCACTGCGTTTATTCACCTATACTACTTCGATATTTCCGCTTTGTCAACAGAATTTTTCAGATTGGGAATTTTTCCATAAATAAAAACCGTTTTCTATCTATTCACACGGATAATTCATAGAAAGTTTACCCATAGATGGCAAGATATCCACCGGAGGCGGTTGCACCCCGGAAATGCGTATGCTATAATCAACAAGTTTCATATGAACAACAAGGAGGGAAATCCTATGATTGGTTTAGAGGGAAAAACGCTGCACTCTGCACGCCTGAATTACAAATTGCTGGAGGACTGCCACAAATCTGCACTGGCAGAAATTCTGTCCAGTCCCGCCATTACGGAACCGGCCGGATTCCGAACCGCTCAGGACTCTACGCAATTTGATGAATTCTATGCGGATCTCACTTCTGTGCATACAGGGGTTGGAATCTTTCTGGGGGACACCTTGATTGGCTATATCCACGTCAACAAGGAAAAATCCGGCGATCCGGTATTGAAGAACCTGCCATGTGTCAGCGTAGGCTTTGTCATTGGGAAGCAATGGCAGCGCAGAGGCTTCGGCGCAGAGATGCTGGAGGAAATTACCGCATACCTTCTGACCAGGTTTGCCGCTTGCTATGCGGATTGCTTTGCCGAAAATGAGGCATCCCGGAGAACCATTGAAAAATGTGGGTATCATTATGTAGAGGATTATTCCTTCTTCTTCAAGGGCTTGGGGGAAGAGAAAGTCTGCCATAGCTATCTGCGGGTTGCCCCCGACACCCCGGCAAAATAAAGGCAAAAATATAAAACGGAGGTCAATAATTATGTGTACGGCAGCCACCAATAAGACAGCGGATTTCTATTTCGGAAGAACACTGGACTACGAATTCTCCTATGGAGAAGAAATCGTCATCATGCCCCGGCGTTTTGCGCTGCATTTTCGCCATATGGGGGAAATGCAGGAGCATTATGCCATAATCGGCATGGCCCATATTGCGGAAAACACCCCGCTGTACTACGATGCCATCAACGAAAAAGGACTGGGAATGGCCGGACTGAATTTCGTGGGGAATGCATCGTACAAGGCAGTAGCACCTGGGAAGGAGAATGTGGCATCCTTTGAATTCATCCCCTGGATTCTCAGTCAATGCGCCACGGTGGCAGAGGCCAGGAAACTGCTGGAGAAAATGAATCTGGTGGACGAATCCTTCGCCCCCTCCTTACCGGCCTCTCAGCTGCATTGGATTATTGCAGACAAGGACAGCGCCATTACCGTAGAATGCGTCAAGGATGGGCTCCATGTCTACGACAACCCCGCAGGAGTGCTGACCAACAATCCGCCCTTTGACCAGCAGATGCTTCAGCTGAACAATTATATGCACCTATCCCCTAAGTCACCGGTCAATCAATTCTCAGACAAGTTGCCTCTCTCCCACTACAGCCGGGGTATGGGGGCATTGGGTCTGCCGGGAGATCTATCCTCCCAATCTCGGTTTGTCAGAGTTGCTTTCGTAAAGCTAAACTCCATCTCCGGAAAAACAGAGGAAGAGAGTGTCAGCCAATTCTTCCACATTCTTGGCTCGGTGGACCAGCAGCGTGGCTGCTGCGAGGTGAGCGAGGGAAAATACGAGTACACCATCTATACCTCCTGCTGCAATGCCAGCAAGGGTATTTACTACTACACCACCTATGACAATCACCAAATTACCGGCGTGGATATGCACAAAGAGCCGCTGGATGGAGATACACTGATTGCCTACCCCATGCTCCAGGGGGAACAAATCAAAATGCAGAATGGATAATCCATCCGCAACCGGAGAGATTTTCCAATAATTGTCAAAAAGCAGACCCCAACCAGGGTCTGCTTTTTGACGATTATTTAACCTTCTTGGCCGCCTTTGCCTTAGCCTTGGCTTCCTGTGCCTTTTTGGCCTCTGCCTTCTTGGCTTCCACGGCGGTTTCATTGGTGGACATGGCCCACTTGGCCAGTTCAATGCGAACCTGGTCAGCACCGGTCTCCACTACCAGCTTGTCGTCCTTCACGCTGACAACGGTGCCGCAAATGCCGCCGATGGTGGTGATTCTATCGCCAACCTTCACGGCGGAGCGCATCTGCTCGGCTTCCTTCTTACGCTTGTTCTCGGGACGAATCAGCATGAAATAGAACACGGCCAGCATCATCACCAGCATAACAATAGTGCTGGTCATGCCGCCGACTGCAGTAGGTGCGGAGGCTGCTTCTGTCAGGAAAAGATTCATGGGAAAAACTCCTTTGTGTTTAATATCCTACTCATTATAGCATTTCAGAGTGAAAAAGCAAGGGGGCAATTAGATTTTGCGTGCCAGTTTTTCTGAGTATTCCCGGCGGAATTCAGAAAAGGTTCCGTTATCCAGGGATTCCCGAATCCGTTCCATCAGTTTGTTGTAAAAATACAGATTGTGCATTACTGCCAGACGCATGGCCAGCATCTCCTCTGCTGCAAACAGGTGGCGCACATAGGCCCTGGAATATCGACGGCAGACAGGGCAATCGCATTTGGGATCAATGGGAGACTCATCCAAAATGTACTTCGCATTTTTCAGATTGATCGCCCCCTCCCAGGTAAACAGCCGAGCATGGCGGGCGTTCCGGGCAGGCATCACACAGTCGAAGAAGTCTACACCTCTGGCCACACCCTCGATGATGTTGGTGGGGGTGCCCACACCCATAAGATAGCGGGTCTTGTTGGTGGGCATATGCTCCTCCACTGCCTCGATGATATCGTACATCTCTTGGGCAGTTTCTCCGACAGCCAGACCGCCGATGGCATAGCCGGGCAAATCCAGCTCTGCAATCCGCTGCATATGGGAAATCCGCAAGTCAGCATAGGTGCCTCCCTGGTTAATGCCCCAGAGCATTTGCTGGGGATTGACGGTATCCGGCAGGGCGTTCAGCCGGGCATTCTCTGCCTTGCACCGCACCAGCCAGCGATAGGTGCGGTCGATACTCTTCTGGACATAGTCCCGGGGAGCCGGGTTTTCGATGCACTCATCAAAGGCCATGCACATATCCGAGCCCAGATTGGACTGAATCTGCATACTCTCCTCCGGCCCCATAAAAATTTTGTGTCCATCGATGTGGGAGGAGAAATAGACCCCTTCCTCCTTAATCCTTCGCAGGGAGGACAGGCTGAACACCTGGAAGCCGCCGGAGTCGGTGAGAATGGGGCCATCCCACGTCATAAACTTGTGCAGCCCTCCCATTTGCCGCACCACCTTGTCAGTGGGACGTAAATGCAGGTGATAGGTGTTGGAAAGCTCCACCTGACAGCCAATATTCTTCAGGTCTGCGGCGCTGAGCGCCCCCTTAATGGCCCCCTGGGTGCCTACATTCATAAAAACGGGAGTCTGTACTGCGCCATGGGCGCATGTAAATACACCCCGGCGGGCTTTCCCTTCTGTTTTCAAAAGCTCAAACATAACGAATTCTCCTGTTGGATTATAAGGTAAAGGGCAAGCACTGGCATCAGTGCCCACTGCCGCAGCCACCTCCATAGATGTGGTCTGATCTTCGGATATACTTTACCTGGATTGCCGGTAAAAGTCAACATATTATATTTTCCGTCCATCGGCTTGTCCGCCTCTCCTCTAGGTCAGCGGAAGAGGGCCAATGGGAATGCAAACTCCACACCGGGCCACGCTCTATTGGGCCGATGTGGAGTTGAAAAATGATGGGTTTCGGGCATCCAAAAAACAATTACAGGCTGATTTTGCCCATTACCACCGGATTTCTAGCTCCGGTAACAGTAGGAACATTGTTGCTTCCGGCAAACAATGCCTCATTGGCCAACACGGCAAAGGCAACCGCTTCCTTGGCGTTGCTGTCATAGCCCAGGGCCTCATTGGTCATTACCTGGCAGCCCGGAAGTGCCTGGGCGATGTACTGCACCAGTGTTTTATTCATGCTCCCACCGCCGCCGATAATCAGACGATCCGGCGGTACAGGGAAATAATGCTCCACACTGTAGCGGATGGTTTCTGCGGTAAATGCCGTTACCGTGGCCATCAGGTCGGCATGGGGAATACAATGCTCCCTGGCGTATTTCAAAATTTTTGCCACATAGGCTGGGCCGTAATACTCTCGTCCGGTGGTCTTTGGCGGCTTTTGGGACAGGTAGGGATCCTCCATTAGTTTGCTCAACAGCCCGGGATGCACCACACCGCCAGCGGCAAAGGCGCCCCCCTCGTCGTAGGTTTTCTTTCCGCCGGTGAGCTCTGCAAAGACAGCGTCCATCACCATATTCCCGGGGCCGGTGTCAAAGGCAAACACATCCTCCAGACTGCAATCCGGGGGCAAACAGGTGATGTTGCCAATGCCGCCGATGTTTTGCAGGGCAACACATTGGGTTTTGCTGTGGTAAATTAAAAACTCACTGTAGGGAACCAGGGGTGCACCCAGCCCGCCTGCGGCCACATCCCGAACTCGGAAATCGCCAATAACCGGGCAGCGGAACCGCTGTGCCAGGACAGCGCATTCCCCCAGCTGAAATGTACTGCGGAAGCTGTGGCCCAAATACGTCTCCTGCTGGGGAATATGCCAGAGTGTTTGGCCGTGACTGCCAATCAAATCGATTTCGTCACCGCCAATTCCTGCCCGGGAGCACAGCTCCTCCACCGCCTGAACATAGAGTTCTCCCAGCAGAAAATTGATTTTACAGAAATCCGCTGCACAGGCGCTTTTTCCACTGGCAAGGCGCAGAATTTCTTCCCGAACCTCTGGCGCAAAGGGCTGAAAAACAAAACACAGCTGCTGAATTTCTGACTGAACCCCATGGCCACGGATACGGCACAGGGCCGCATCCACGCCGTCGGCAGAAGTTCCGGACATCAGCCCCACCACCAGGCGGCTTGGCTTTTCTATACACGAAAGAATCGGATGCATTTCCTTCACCTCACAGCATTTCTTTGGCCAGCATCACTGCACCGGCGGCTGCATCCCTATGAGGTATCACGCAGCGCATCTCGGGGTACTGCTTGGCCATCTCTGCCTGAAACCGGGCCTTGAGCATGGTGTCATTTTCCAGCAGGCCACCCAGCATGGCAACCTGTGGTGCTGAAAGTGCCAATTTTCTTGCCACAGCTCCTACCAATCGGGTCATCTGCACCGCATTGGCGCAGAGAATCTCCGTGGCTACAGAATCACCCTGTCTGGCTGCCTGCTCCACCAGCCCGGAGAGGGCGGCAATTCTACTTTTGTCCCCGCCATAGGTGTAGGAAATGATTTTCTGCTGGTCATCCAGCCCCAATTCAGAGGCCAGCAGCTGGGTCAGAAGTGTTTTCTCCCCCCAGCCGTCCCAGGCGCGTGCCACCGCCGCCAGAGCATCCCGCCCCAGGGCATAGCCGCTGCCCTCGTCACCAATCAAATGCCCCCAGCCGCCGGAACGAGCGAACTGACCGGCGGCATTTTTGCCAAAGCAAATGGAGCCGGTACCGGCAATCAAGGCAATCCCCGGCTGCCCATCCAGCGCACCGGTCAGCGCAATGACCTGATCTCCCACCATCTTCCAGTTGGCAATGCCGCCCCGCTGCATTCCTGCCAAAACCAGACTCTCCATTTCCCGGTTGCTGATTCCGGCAGAGCCAATACAAAGGGCCATGCACGTCCCCTGCTGATTCAGCCAGGTACATATTTCATCCAGCAGCGCTGCAAAGCGTCCCGCCCCAATACTATTGAGATTGAAGGGCCCAAACACCTGACTCGCCAGCGTCTCCCCTTCCGGTGACGCAATTACCACCCTTGTCTTGGTGCCACCGCCGTCAATTCCAGCAATAAATTTCACGGTATCCCTCCCCTGCTTCCTTGCCCTGCATAAGGACTTTTAATCCATAACCAACGGTTATCCTACCATAATACGGGTATTTTTCAGTTAGCCAATAAACATAGCATCCCCAAAGGAAAAGAAGCGGTAGCGTTCTTTCACAGCTTCGTTGTAGGCGTCTAGCACCTTTTCTCTGCCGGCGAAGGCGGATACCAGCATCACCAGGGTGCTTTCGGGCAGGTGGAAATTGGTGATAAGGGCATCCATGGCTTTGAAGATGTAGCCGGGGTAGATAAAAATATCCGTCCACCGGGACTTGGCTTCAAAGCTACCGTCGTCATTGACCAGGGATTCCAGGGTGCGGCAGGAGGTGGTGCCCACGCAGACTACCCGGCCGCCGCTGCGCTTGGTCTGGTTGAGAATGTCGGCGGTCTGCTGGCTCATCATGCACAGCTCGCTGTGCATATGATGGTCCAGAACCTCCTCCGCTTTCACCGGGCGGAAGGTGCCCAGTCCCACATGGAGGGTGACAAAGGCGGTCTTTACGCCCTTGGCTCGAATTTTATCCAGCAGCTCCTGGGTGAAATGCAGCCCAGCGGTGGGAGCGGCGGCGGAGCCAACCTCCCGGGAATAAACGGTCTGGTAGCGCTCCTGGTCGGAGAGCTCTGCCTTGATATAGGGAGGCAGGGGCATTTTGCCCAGTCGCTCCAGCACCTCCAGGAAGATACCCTGGTAGTGGAATTCTATCACCCGGTTGCCGTCCTCCTGCACCTGACGCACAGTGGCAGTGAGCTCGCCGTCACCGAAGGTCACAGTGTCGCCCTCCCGCATTTTACGGCCGGGCTTGCAGAGGCATTCCCATTGCTTGTTGCCCAAATCCCGCAGCAGCAGCACCTCCACCACGCCGCCGGTGGGACGATGCCCCATCAGCCGGGCGGGCAGCACCCGGGAGTCGTTGAGCACCAGGCAGTCGCCGGGATTCAGATAGTCGATAATGTCATAAAAATGCCTGTGGGCAATCTCGCCGGTTTCCCGGTTCAGCACCATCAGCCGGGAAGCATCCCGCTTTTCCAGTGGGGTCTGGGCAATCAGTTCTTCCGGCAAATCATAATAAAAATCATGGGTTTTCAATTTTTTCTCCTCCGATTCCAAAACACCAACAGTATAGTTCATTTCCCCGGATTTTGCAACAGACAAATTGAATTTCATCTGCATAGACTGGTACGGAGGTGTTTCATATGAAGAATCCACTCTTTACCGGTGTCTGTACGGCGCTGGTAACGCCGATGATAAACGGCGAAGTCAACTACCCCATGCTGGAACGACTGATTGCCCGCCAGCTGGAAGGAGGCATCCGTGCCCTTGTGCTGTGCGGAACCACCGGGGAAGCCCCCACCTTGACGGATGAGGAAAAAATAAGCATCATTTCCCGAGCTAAGCAGGTGACGGGGGACGACTGTCTCATCATTGCCGGAACCGGCTCCAATGATACGTCCCATGCGGTTCGCCTGAGCCGACAGGCCCAGGAGGCCGGGGCGGATGCGGTGCTGGTGGTCAGTCCATATTATAATAAAGCTACGCCGGAGGGGCTGTGCCTGCATTATCAGGCAGTGGCGCTGTCGGTGCAGCTTCCGGTGGTTGTCTACAATGTGCCGTCACGAACTGGGGTGGATATTCCCGTCAGCGTGTACCGTGAGCTGGCCGCTATGGATAATATTGCCGGGGTAAAGGAAGCCACCGGAGACATGAAGAAGATTCTCTCCATCCGTGCCCAGTGCCCGGCGCATTTTCGGTTGTGGAGCGGCTGTGATGAGCTGACGGTGCCCACCCTGGCGCTGGGGGGAATGGGAGTTATTTCCGTTCTGTCCAATCTCTGTCTCTTATACACATCTGACGCTGCCGACGAATAGCCTTGTG
>UROL01000008.1 GCA_900549495.1 uncultured Eubacteriales bacterium
CAGCCTCGGTCTCGTGGGCTCGGAGATGTGTATAAGAGACAGGCTCTGCTCTTCTTTGCGTAGCGCCGCCCGATACTCGCTGGGGGTGACCTCCACATACTTCCGAAACACCTGGGAGAAGTGGGAAAAATTGGTATATCCCAACTCCAGGGCCACCATGCTCACGGAAATGTTGGAATGCTCCAGCAAATCCTTGGCCGCCTCTACCTTCATCTGGGTAATATACTCCTTGATGTTTTGCCCGGTTTCCTTTTTGAAGAGCTTGGTAAAGTATTCAGCGCTGAGACATACATGGTCAGCCACGTTTTTCACAGTGATGGCATCGGTGATGTTGTCCAGGATAAAGCTCTTGGCCTTCTCCACGTCGCTGCGCTGGAACTGGGTGGTGTTTAGCTCCTTCACCTGCTTCATCATATAGTGCATGGCGGTTCGCAGAGAGTCTGCGCTGGCATAGCTGACCATAAAATCATAATACGAATATTCCCCGGTGAACAGGGCATGGACGTCCATGTGGTTATCGTAGAAATAGGCTAAAAACATATGGGCCATATGCTGGTGAAGGTCGCACAGGGCTCTGCTCTTGTGCTGGCTATAGGCCTGCTTGGCAAAGGCAGTGCGGAACATATAGAATTCCTCGTTGCCGTCCTGCACTGCTGGGTCATCGTCAATGGGCAGGTCTGCCACGTTTTTCAGTCCGGAGAACAGGCCAATGGCCGCAAACTGCTCCGGGTCCCGTACCAGCCACTTCAAGGAGCCGTACCCGCCCATGGAGAATCCAGCCAAGAAGTTTTCCTCCGGTTTTTCAGATAGAGGAAACAAATGGCGCACCACCCGGGGTGTCTCAATGGAGAGCTGGGAGAAATACTTGAAGTCCCCATGGTAGGTGTCCATATATCCGGAGCAGTAGGTGCCGGAGCACACCACGGCGATACCCACCTCCGAGGCATACAGCTCCAGAGCGGTATAGCGCTGCCAGTCCGTGTAGTCAAAGCCACCGCCGGATTGGAGCCAGAGCACAGGATAGCGGTAGTCCCTGGGCCGGTCTGCCAGAGAGGTTCCCCAGGTGCTCTCCGGCAGGATGACGTTGACACCTACCTTCATTTTTAAGATTTCAGAGTAATCGTAAAGTCTGAAATTGGCCATTGTCTTTTCCCTCCTCAGTGATGCCAGCTTGCTCCCCCATAAGCGGAGGTCACAGCTCCATAGCCTGGTATACCAAATCCCGCACAGTAGGATGGATTTCACTGTAGGCTTCCATCATGCCCAGGATCTGGTGGGCATAGTACAGGCTAATGTGGTGAATGGGGTCCACCAGGCAGTAGGCTCCGGCGGCACCGTCCCAGCCGAATTCCCCCACAGGGCTCTTGGACACGCTTCCGTCAATCAGAGTGCGTACTCCCAGGCCATAGCCGTAGCCCACCTTTCCTGCCTTGGCAAAATCCGCCAGTTCCACCGCCGTCAGCCAATTGCGGCTCATGGCACGGATGGACTCCGGTCGGAGAATCCGCTTGCCGGTGGCCCCCACGCCGCCGTTGGCCAGAGCCTGGATAACCCTGCTGTATTCGTCCACGGTGGTGCAAAGGCCCGCACCGCCGCTTTCGTAGTTCCGGGTAATGCGATAATTCATACTGCCGTCCGGGAGGATTTCCCCGGTAGTCCAGTTCTTGGCGTATTGAGCGGACAGGCGGCCCTGGCATTCCTCCGGCACCTGATAATACATCTCGGTAATTCCCAGAGGCTGGAAGACGTTCTGCTTCATATATTCGCCGAAGGACATGCCACTGACCACCTCCACCACAGCGGCCAGGACATCGTGGCCCAGGGCATAGGAGTAGCGAGTTCCCGGCTCGCACAGCAGAGGCATTTTGGCCATAGCAGCCACAATCTGGCGGGTGTTTGCCTGGCCGTTTGTAGCTGCCACCAGATCTCGGATAGGCTTGGACGTCACATCGTAGCTCATCCCGGCAGTCATGCTCATCAGATCGTGAATTTTCATCTTATTCCGGGCCGGCCGGAGGTCGGAATCCTCTGTAGGCCATACAAAGGGGAATTCCCCCACCTTGAAATCGGCGGCATACTGCATTTCCTCGAATTCCGGCAGGTACTGGGACAGAGCATCCTCCAAGCCCAGCTTCCCCTGCTCAATCAGCTGCATCACGCCGACCATGGTAATGACCTTGGAGCAGGAATAGATGTCGTACATATCCCGGGCTGAGACCGGCTTCGTCTTCTCGTAGTCGCTGTAGCCGGTCATATAGCGGTAAACCGTGTCATATCCCCGGGTTACCTTGATATCCAGGCCGGGGACACCGTATTTCTCCTCCAAGGTGTTCAGATAGGCAGTTACTTTTTCAAAATTCATCTTATAGCCACTCTCTTTCTTAGCTTTATATATCCAGCTCCCGGTATTCCATGTACCGGAAATTGTCGGGGAAGGGTTTCCCCCGGAGGAGTTCCCGGAGGACATCGGCCATATTGGCAGACAGGGAGGCAAAGTGGTCGGTGACGTATACCACACCTTCGCACACCGAAACCTGTAGATTCATCAGATACCGGCAGAACCACTCGATGCTCACCAGCAGCTCCCCATCACGGTGCAGGGCCTCGCAGTACATGCTCCGCAGGCTCCGGTCAATCACGCAACCAATGCTCCCCCGGGCGAATTGCAGCTGTCTGCCGTCCTTCAGCGTCATCCGGGCACTCAGGGTATCCTGACTGGGGCAATATTCTGCACCGAACACCTGGGCCAGAAAGCGCAGAGGCACACAGACATACTCCCCTCGCACCTTGGCTCCGCCCTCCAGGCCGTGGTATTTCAGCTTCTGCCACCGAAGTGCAGCAGTGGACATGGTCCGGATTTCATTGCCAAACCAGACCTTCTCCGTGCCGCCGGTGACGGCAATGGCGAAGGCATCCACCACCCGGGGCAGGTTGCTCTTTTCTCGCATAATGGAGCCGTCAGGGCTTCTACGCAGACCGGAGAAAAAATAATCCCAGTATAGGAACGCCTCGTCCAGGGTTTGCCCATGATGTGCTCCTACTGCGTACCCGAAAATGGCTGGCTGCCCATCTGGCATGGGGGAGAAATGGCCTATATCTTTATGAACGAGGAAAAGGTTCTGGTGCTCAACGGTGCAATCTATGGCCAGAAGTACGCCCAGATTTTCAGTACCCTGACGCTGAACTTTGTGAAGTATGGCAACCCCAATAACAAGTATCTGCCCCAGTGGACTCCCGTCCGGGAGGGGGAAAACTACACCATGATTGTAGATGAGACCTGCCGCTGCCTGGCCCACCATGATGACAAGCTGGTGGAGCTCTTCCATGCCTTCGGGCCCAAGGCTGTAATTAAGTTGAGCCATAGCTAACTTTTCCCCGCCGGGGTGCATTTTGGTGGATGCACCCCGGCTTTTTTGTGGGAAAGTGAAAGAAAACCGTATTATTTTGCAAGCATCCCCCCAGCGGGTGTGATAGGATGGGGGCAAAGAGGTTCCTTGGGAATCTAAAAAAGCAGGAGGCATTGCCATGTTTGAATCCAACTACACCACCCTCGCTCAGGTTTGCGGGGAGAGGAGCGTCATTCGCCATATTTCCAAGCACCGGAATCCCGATGGGAGCTTTGACATTGACGGGAATCTGAAAATCTGGAACGATGCCATTGCCCGGTTTCAGCAGATTCCTCTGTGGGAGGCGGGTGCGCCGGGGTTCGATGGCCGGGATCCCCGGCAGCCCCAGCCTTCCATTGTCTTTGTTCCGGCCCAAAACCGGCAGGGCCCCGGGGGAACTGTGATTGTGGCCCACGGCGGGGGCTTTGAGACCCGGACGGGGTGCGAGGGAATGCACGTGGCAAAATGGTTCTCCGATGCCGGGTTCAACACGGCCATTCTCACCTACCGCCTGAAGCCCTACTCCCGGTGGGATGCCATGGCGGATATGCAGCGGGCCATCCGGCTGCTGCGCAGCAAGCGGGAGGAGCTGCACATCACGGACAAGGTGGCGGTGATGGGCTTCTCCGCCGGGGGAATGCTCAGCGCCAACTGCGCCACCCATTTTGACCACGGCGACCCCACCGCCCCGAATGCCGTCCAGCGGCAGTCCTGCCGCCCGGATGCGGCGGTGCTGGGCTACGGTGCCTTTGCCCTGGCGGGGCTTCCCCAGGGACTGTTTGCAGACCCCTTTGCCGACAAGACCTGGAATCCCTTCGCCCCCACCCGGCAGGAGCAGGTCTATTTCGCCCCGGAGGTCAATATCACCCTGGATACCCCGCCGTTTTTCATCTGGCAGACCAACAGCGACGACCCCCGCCACGCCTTCACTCTGGGTCAGGCCCTGACGGCGGTGGGCATCCCCTTCGAAATGCACCTGTTCCCCCAGGGAGTCCACGGCCTGGCCCTGGCCGACGGCAACAACGATTTGTCCATGAACATCCCCCACATCACCCACTGGGCCACCCTCTGCGCCGAATGGCTCCGGGAGCAGGATATTTAAGAGTATTTTCCAATTTCCCACCACGCACAAACGGCGCCGGGCGGGTTTCGGTACCGTTCAAAAGCGCAATCAAAAGGCGGCAGCGTCCCGAAACCCGGGGTGCTGCCGCAGAGTGTTTTATCCGATTCGGTTCCCGGCTTCGTCGAAGAAGTGGAGCTTGTCCTGGGGGAAGGAAATGGATACCGCCTGGCCGGGGGTCAGGGGTAGACCGGTTTCCCACAGGGCGGTGATGGGCTGCCCCATTGCCGAGAGATGCACCACGGTTTCCGTGCCCAGGGTCTCGGTATAGGACACCACCGCCGGTAGGCCGGAGGGAGTGCGGCAGACGTGCACCGGGCGAATGCCCAGGGTTTTGGCCCCAGGGGGCAGGATGCAGCCGCCGAACAGTCCGCAGTCCCAGGGGTACAGATTCATAGCCGGAGCCCCCACAAAGGAGGCCACATAGGTATTCCGGGGCCGGGTGTAGATTTCGGCAGGGGTTCCGTCCTGCTCCACCATGCCGTCCCGCATCACCAGAATCCGCTGGCCCAGGGACAGGGCATCGGTGTGGTCGTGGGTCACATAGAGGAAGGTGGTGCCCAGCTCCCGGTGTATCCCCTTCACCAGGGTTCGCAGTTCCCCCCGCAGGGGGGCATCCAGGTTGCTGAAGGGCTCGTCCATCAGGAACAGCTGGGGCCTACGCACCAGCGCCCGGGCAATGGCCACCCGCTGCTGCTGGCCCCCGGACAGCTCCCCGGGGAGCCGATTCAGCCAGGGCTCCATATCCAGCAGCCGGGCCATCTCCCTGGCCTGCTCCTCCAGCTGGCGGCGGGGAATGTGGGCAGTGCGTAGGGGAAAGCAGATATTGTCCAGCACTGTCATGTGGGGGTACAGGGAGTAGCTCTGAAAAACCATTGCCACATCCCGGTCCTCTGGCGGCACGCCCCGGACATCTGCGCCGTCAAAGCGAATCTGCCCCAGGGTGGGCTCGTCCAGCCCGGCAATCAGCCGGAGCAGGGTGGTTTTTCCGCAGCCGGAGGGCCCCAGCAGCACCACAAACTCCCCCTGGCGGATGGTGGCGGACACCTTTTGCAGCACCACCACCCCCTCGTTGGTGACATAGGGCATGGACTGCTGCTGGGCCAGCAGCGCCCGCTGCCTGCGCCGGTGGAGCAGCCCCTTCACCTGCTGGAAGGGGTAAATTTTTACCAGATTGTCCAGCTCGATATCAGCCATGGTCGTCCTCCCCGGTGAGGATTTTGTCCAGCTCCAGGGCCGTGAGTGCCGGGGCAGCCTGAGGCTTTTCGGCCTGGGGCTCCGGCTCCTCCTCCAGCCCGGCCTGGCGGATGTAGCGGGACATGCACTTCTCCATGCCCCGGCGGGTCAAGTCCGTGTACAGGGCAGGCACCACCAGCAGCGCCGGGGGAAAGAAATCCACAAACCACACCCCCAGGGCCAGCAGCACGCTGCACCAAAGTGCCCGGGGCAGATTCCGGCCGGAAAAATACACGCTCAGCCGGAGCATTACCCCCACGCCCCCTTCGAACCGGGAGAGCACCGGGGGCAGATGCACCAGGGCGGACAGCCCCAGCAGCACAATCAACACCCCCAGGGCCATATATATCGTACCGAAGATGCTCTTGTCCCAAATGGACATTCCCGTCCGCACCCCCAGATACACCAGGGCACTCACCGCCTCCGTCAGCACCGTCAGGGCCACACCGGGCCGCAGCGCCTCCCGGAAGGAGCGGAAGAAATCCCGGGTCACCCCTGCCCCGCTGCCCATCACCACATGGTTGACACAGTGATACAGGGCCGCCGAGGCGGGCAGCACCGTGACAATGGGGAGGCAGCACAGCAGCCAATAGAAACTGACAATCATCATATTGGCCAACCGAACCATCAGCACAATCAGGGGATTGTTGTAATTGAAAATGCCCATGGCCGCCTCCGCTTACTGCTCTGCCGGTTCCAGATGGGTAATCTGTCCTCCGGGAAGGCAGGTGGCCTCCAAGGACCGGCCCAGGCGCAGGAGCACATCCCGGGCGCTGGGATTGTATATCGTCAGTCCGTCGGCGCTGTATTCCAGGCGGCGGTAGGCGTTTACATAATCCATAATTTCTCCATTGGTGGCGAACCAAATCGCATCCTTGTGGGGCTGGAGGAACCGGGCCAGTTCCTCTATCCGCTGCCAGTTGTCCGCCCCGTCGAATTCGTAGGCGTGGCCCCAGACGTAGAAGAGCATGGGCCCGAAGGACATTCCGTTTACAAACCGCTCCGCCAGCTCCATGAGCTTCTCATCGTCGTGGTGGCAGGTGGGATTCCACCGGAGAAAATCCTCCGGAAGGTCAAAGCGGTGGGTGGACTCTACGGTTCTGGCCCCCTGGTAGCCCGCCAGGGCCAGCAGCTCCACCACCCGGTCGTTGTACAGGCCGAAGGGATAGGCGAACATCTTTAAGGGGCGGCCGGACAGTGCCTCCAGGCGGCGCTTATCCTCGATGATTTCATACATGGCCAGGGGGGTTCCAATGGTGTCCAGAGCGGAATGGTACAGGCCGTGGCCGCAGATTTCGTGGTCTCGGTATACCTCCGCCACCTCCTCCGGCAGCACCTTGGAGGTATCCACCGTCCGCCCGCTGGGGGCGGCGTGGCGCTCCTGCTTGCCCAGTACCCCGGCTCCCAGATTGAAGGAGCATTTCAGTCCGTACTGACGGAACAGCTCTGCCAGCCGCCGGTCCTGAATCACGCCGTCGTCGTAGCTAAGGGTAAAGGCTCTGCTCTTTCCTCCGGGAAAAAGCAGGGTGTCAAATCGCATTTGCATAGGTATCCTTCCTTTCCGGTTTCTGGGGGCAAATAAATCAGCCCCGAATTTCAGCCTATACCTGAGGGGTGTAGAAGCGGTACATATCCTCGGAGGGGACGTAGGTAACAGGGAGCCGGTGGTTCAGCAGTTCCCCCAGCCATTGGCAGGCATAGCGCATTCCCAGCTCCTCCCAGTTCAGATGGCCCAGGTTAATCAGTGCCTTTTTCCGGCCCAGCTGTAGGGCATCCCGGACATAAGAGGCCACGGTCCAGTCGATAATCTCCCCGGGCAGCAGCACATCCACCCGCTCTTCCAGCAGCCGGATGAGCTGAACGCTGTACTCTGCCGGGGTGCCGTCGGCGTGCTTCAGGCCGAAGTCCATGGGGTACAGATGTCCCACAATGGCCAGGGAGCGCACCGCATCCCCGGGGTTACCGATGTAGCGCAGGCCATTCAGGCCGATGCCGGTTTGCAGCCGAGCGCACAGAGCTTCCAGCGTGGTGGGCTCCGGCAGATCCACAATGAAGTGGCCGAAGGCCCCGGTGTTGTTGTCCGCCACGGCGTAGTCCTCCCAGCCCAGGTATTTCAGGACCCCGGTGAAAATGCCGTCGGGCTGGTGCATATGCAGATGGTCGTGGTCTCGCCAGATGGCAATGCCATGGTCGTCGATGAGCTTACGCTTCTGCTGATACACCTGATTGGGGAAATCCTCATACCAGCCGCCCCGGTCGGCGGAGGTGTAGAACAGAGGCTCATGCACCACAATCAGGTTGGCCCCCAGCTGGATAGCCCGGCGGATGACGTTTACCGTGGGCACCAGGGCGGTGACAACGCCGGTGCACTCCGCCTCCGGGTCGCCGGTTTTCCACTCGTCGCAGCCTCGATATCCCGGAGTGTGGGGGTGGTAAGCCAGAATTTTTTCGATGACTTCTCTGTTTTTCATAGCAACCTCCTAAAATATCCTGGGCATGCAATGGGACACAAGGGCCCAGCTGTTTTTCCTCTATGCTAACACAGCCAGCCCCGGGTGGCAATTGAAAATGTGCGGCGCTTTTGAGAAAAAGTACTTTTGAGTAGATTTTTGATAGACCGGTACACTTTATTCACTTGCGCCCCCAGGCCGGGCAGGGTAAAATATTCCCATAAAGTCAGATATGGAACAGGATGTGAAAAAATGGCCTTTGCCCCCAAGTATCTGGAAACCGATGCGGGTTTCTACCGCAGGCTTTTCAAAATTGCGGTGCCCGTTGTTCTGCAAAGCCTGATTACCACCGGGGTAAACCTGGTGGACAACATTATGCTGGGGCAGCTGACGGAAACCGCCCTAAGCGCCGCCACCCAGGCCAATCAGTTTGTCAACCTCTTCGTCTTTGCCATTATGGGCATCAGCATGGGGGCCTCGGTGCTCTCCTCCCGCTTCTGGGGGGCGAAGGACATCCCCGCCCTGAAAAAGGTTATCACCATCGCCCTGCGATTTGGTCTTGCCCTGGGGCTGGCGTTCACTCTGGCGGACATATTCCTCCCGGAGCAGATTATGGGCCTGTATTTCCGCCCCACGGAGACGGCAGAGATTGCCGCCGGGGTGGTGTATCTCCGGTGGTCCACCGCCACCTTCCTGCTGATGAGTGTGTCCTTTGTCCTAACCAACATCATGCGCAGCGCCAATTTGCACAATGTGCCCCTGATTGCCTCCCTGAGCGCCTTCAGCATCAACATTGGGGCCAACTATATTTTCATCTTCGGCAAGCTGGGAGCCCCGGCTCTGGGGGTGGCCGGTGCAGCCCTGGGCACCCTCATTGCCCGGGTGGTGGAGACCGGCATCATTCTGACCTTCTTTCTCCGGGATAAGACCATCCACTACCGGCTGCGGGATATGCTGCTGCCCTGCCGGGAGCTGGTGGGAGAATTCCTGCGCATCAGCGTGCCGGTGCTCCTCAGCGATGTGATGCTGGGCCTGGGGGACAATGCCCTGGCCATGATTATGGGCAGAATCGGCTCCGGCTTCGTCACCGCCAACGCCATCACCATGGTGGTGCAGCGGGTCAGCACCATCTTTATTACAGGCCTCTCCTTTTCCAGCTGCTTCCTCACCGGCCAGGTGCTGGGAGAGGGGCAGCGGGAGGCGGCCAGGCGGCAGGGCAGCACCTATCTGCTTCTGGGCACCGCCATCGGTCTGGTGGCCTCGGTGATTATCCGGGCAATCAGCGGCAGCATCATCAACGCCTACAACATCACGGAGGAAACCCGGGAGATTGCCCGGGAGCTGATGGATGCCATGGCCATCATCGTGGTATTCCGCTCCGCCGGTTCCATCCTCACCCGGGGCGTTCTGCGGGCAGGCGGGGACACCCGGTTCCTGCTGCTGGCAGATATGAGCACCATGTGGCTGCTGGCAGTGCCCCTGGGGGCCCTGGCGGGACTGTACCTCCACCTGAACGCCTTTTACACCTATCTGCTCCTGTATTCGGACCAGGTGGTGAAGGCGGTGTGGTGCATCTTCCGGCTGCACAGCGGAAAATGGATTCGGCAAATCAAGGGGAGCAAGCAACCCCAAACCACATAAAAAGGAGTAACGAACAATGGCACGGATGCAAGTAACCTATTATTCCCAGGCTCTGGCAGGGCAGACTGATTTTCAGCTGGTGCTGCCCAACGACCTGCCCCCCTTCCTGGGGGCGGAGAACCCCCACCACCGGCGGCCAGCCAAAACCCTGATGCTGCTCCACGGCTACAGCGGCGGCAGCGCTGACTGGGTCACCGGCAGCTGCGTTCAGGAGCTGGCGGCCCAGTATAACCTGGCGGTCATCATGCCCAACGGCCGGAACAGCTTCTATCTGGACCGGGAGCCCACCGGAGAGAAATTCGCCACCTTTGTGGGGGAGGAGCTGCTGGAATACTGCCGCAGCACCTTCGGCCTGTCCCGGAAGGCAGAGGACACCTTCATTGCGGGGCTGTCCATGGGTGGCTTTGGCGCACTTCGCACCGGCCTGGCCTATTCCCATAATTACAGCAAGATTGCCGCCCTGTCCAGCGCCCTGATTATCCACCAACTCAAGGACATGAAGCCGGAGGATACCAACCCCATGGCCAACTACGCCTACTACGCCAATATCTTCGGGGATCTGCAAACCGCCCAGGGGCGGGACTGCAATCCCGAGGTGCTGGTGCGGCAGAAGCTGGCCGCCGGGGAAAAGCTGCCGGAAATCTTCATGGCCTGCGGCTCCCAGGATTTCCTCATTGAGCCCAACCGGGCCTTCCAGGATTTCCTGAAGGCCTCCGGGGTGCCCTGCGCCTACCACGAAGGCCCCGGTATCCACGACTGGAAATTCTGGAATGAATATCTGGAACCTGCCATCGCCTGGATGCTGGGCTGAGGAGGTGGCAAGGATGGAACAAATTCCGGTATCCGCCGCCCTGGAGCGCATCGCCACCTGGGGCAGAACCTATCTGGATGCCCCCACCGGCACCCTATATTCCAACTACACCTGCGGCAGCTTTGAGGTGGACTTCCAGGGCACCTGCCTGGAGGTGGAAATTGCCGCCGTGCCGGACACCTTTGTAATGCCCATCCCCGGGCAGGAGCCCCCTCCCCGGGAGGACTGGCCCTATGTGGCCATATTCCTGGACGGCAGCGACACCCCCTGCCGGAAGCTGTGCATCCGGGATGGAGACCGGGTGCAGCTGTTCTGCGCCCAGGAGCCGGAGCGCCACCGCATCCGCATGGTGAAGCTCAACGAGAATTTCCGCACCTGCGTGGGCATTCGGAGTTTCTTCCTGGAGGGGCAGCTGCTGCCCTTCCGGAAGGAGCCCCGGGACATTATTGAGTTCATTGGGGACTCCATCACCTGCGGCTTCGGCAACGCCGCCGCCGACCCCACCCACGAATACGAGTCCGCCGAAGAGGACGGCTGGATGACCCATGGGGCCATTGCCGCCCGGGCCCTGGGATTGGAGCCCCGGTTTATCTGCGTCAGCGGCATCAGCATTGAAAACCAGCCCCCCATGCCCGGCTTCTACGGTATGCGCCAGCTCTATCCCTACGCCGACCGGGTGATTCAGGAAAAGCTGGCCGCCCAGCGGGGGCAGGAGGCCCCGGAGCTGGAAAAATTTGATTTTGCCGCCGCCCCGGCCCGGTATGTGGTGCTGAACCTGGGCACCAACGATGCCAATCAGATTTACTTCCGCCAGGAGAAGGCCCAGGCAGAGCTGGACTTCCGGCACAACTACAGAACCTTCCTCCGGGAAATCCGGGAGCTCAACGGCCCGGATACGGTGATTATCTGCGCCCTGGGCTGCATGGACTACTATCTGTATGACGTTATCCGGGATCTGGTGGCTGAGGTGGCCGCTGAAACCGGCGATGCCCGGCTTTTCACCCTGAAATACAACAAGATGATGAACATCGGCCCGGATGTAGGCGGCTGCCTCCACCCCAGCATCTACCGCCACAAGAAAATGGCCGAAGACCTTATCGCCAAAATCCGCACCATCCAGGGAGCTTGATGCCTCCTGCCGCCCCGGGGCGGCGTTCTTCCCCCATATGCTGCCGCCCGCCGGATGCTTTGTCATCCGGCGGGCGGTTTTCGGTTTTCTGATGGGCTTATTGGGCAGCGGGGCCGTAGTGGAAGGTAATCTCGATGGTTTCCAGGTGGGAGATGCAGCTGTCGTTGCGGTTGAGGATGCAGGGGGCGCAGTCGGTGAGGGTGCCCTCCGGGGTGCGGGCATCCTCCGGGAGCTCCCTGACCCACTCGTTGAACAGGTTTACCCGGGTGGTAATCTTATTGTCGGAGGCGGTGTAGGGCCGGGCAGCCAGGGGGTATTCCTCCCCATTGATTTTCACGCTCTTCAGCTCGATGACATAGCCGGGGAACAGTACCTCGCCATTCATCACCGCCAGGGCGGAGAAGGCGATGCCCTCGGAATAGCCCTTTTCGGTGCCGGTGAAGTCCAGGGCCACGGTGTAGTCCCCTTCCCCGGTTACCAGCACGTCGGTGGCCTTCACCCCTTCGGAGATGGAGTCCGGGTTGTAGTCGTCGCCTACGCTGTAGGTCATGTCATAGCTGCCGCTGTTCCACATAATCCAGGCGGCGGCGGTGTTGGCATCCACCGGAAGGGCATCCTGGCGGAAGGTCTCCGGGGCCTGCTCCAGAGTCTCCTTCAGGCGGCGGGTGGCCATAATCCCCTCTTCCTCCTGGGTCATCAGCTGGAATGCCTCCACATTCCGCTTGGCGTAGAGGCTGGAAAGCTCCGGCACCATGGTCAGGGTCCGGCGGTTGAAGAAGGCGCTGCAATCCCACAGGCAGCTCTGGAAATTGTGCAGGTCGCACACGTCCAGGAAGCTGCGGTGATAGGTCAGGGTATTCTCCTGAACCTGGGTGGAATACAGCACGCCGTATTCCCCGATAACCACGCCCCAGCCCTTTTCGGTGAATTTATCCATTTTGGCCAGCTGGTTCATCATGTATTCGATGTCCGCCTTGGTGCCCCATTTTACGGTGCTCTGGCCGTCGCCGCAGTAGGACCAGGGGTCGTAGTAGTGGACGGAAATCAGCAGCTTATCCTTGGCGGTGTCGGTGGGCAGGACGAAGCGGTCGTCGCAGGTCTGGTCGATGTTGGTGCCGAAGCCGGGAATCAGCAGGAAGCGGCTGGCATTGTTGCCGCCGGTGGCCCGGACGGTATCCACAAAGACCTGGTTGATTTTGTTGGCCAGGGCGTATTTTTCCTCGTCGGTAAAATAGCTTGTTACGGAGTCGTCGCAGTACAGGGAGGAATTCTCGTCGAACCGGGGGCCGATTTCCTCGTTGGCGCCCTCGAAAATCAAATAGTCGGAGTATTCCCGGTACCGGTTGGCAATCTGCCGCCACATGGACTGGTAGGCCTCCATGGCCCTGTCCCGGGTCTGCTGGGACTCGGAGCCGAACATGCCATACCAGCCGCCGTCCCAGTGGTCGTTGAGGATGACGTACATCCCGGCGTTCAGGGCGTAGTTGATAATCTCCTCCACCCGGTTAAAATAGGCATCACAGATGGTGGGGTCCCCCTGGGCCAGATTGGAGGCGTTGGTCATCCAGGCCACGGGAATCCGGACGGTATCGAAGCCCGCCGCCTTCATGCCGGTGAGCATCTCCTGGGTGGTGACGGGCTGGCCCCAGTAGGTTTCGTAATAGCCGGGCTCCTCCCGGTGGAGGCTGCCGATGCCGGTATCGCAGGCCTCCATGGTGTTGCCCAGGTTGGTGCCGTTGCCCATAAGCCGGGTCAGCTCCAGGGCGGTGAGGTCCTGGCGCATCCAGCCGTTGTCCCAGGTTTTCACCCCATTGGCGGACAGGTGCTCCTTCTTCTCCCCGGGCTCCGCCGGTTCCGTGGGGGCTGCCTCCTTGCCGCAGGCGGTGAAGAGCCCCAGGCTCAGGGCGGCGGCCAGGAGCAGGCACAGTAGCTTTTTCATAGTCAGTTCTCCTTTTCTTCCGGATAGGTCACGGCCCCCGGCTCCTGCTCCAGGATGCCGAAGAACCGGTTGGCATAGGCGCTGATGGTGAAAATAATACAGGCCGGGCCTAAGCAGAAGCCCGCAAACATGGTGACGGTGTTCCAGAAAATCAGCAGCAGCTCCACAAACAGCACCACCAGCAGGGTCAGTGTCTGCAAAAAGAACCGGGTGCAGATATCGGCGGAATTTTTCAGGGTTTTCACCAGGGTATTTTCATACCGTGCCTGTAGGGCAAAGGCGAAGAGGAAGGACAGGGTGAACACAAAGGCGGCCACAATGCCCATAATCAGCAGAATAATCGGGTTCCCCTCTATCTGGTTGAACAGGGAAAAATCCAGCCACACCACATACACGGCCAGCAGGAGCAGCAGCCCATAGGGGATGCCGTTTTTGAAATTGGCCTTGAAGGAGGCCAGGAACTGCCGCCCCACGTGGCCCTCCTGGTCCGCCGCCAGCTTCATCCCCACGTCAAAGGCGGCAATGGTGGCACCCCCCAGGGTGACAATGGGCAGGGAACACAGGAGCCAGAGAAAATTGATTTTCAGCAGCTCCGTAAGGGTCTGCATGAATTTATACAGCTTACTGTCCGGGCCGATGTATTTCATGGCAATTCTCCGTTATGTGTTTTGAAATTCAAATGCGGGGCTGCTCCCATGGGAACAGCCCCGCCGTGCGTTACTGCTGGTCCGCCTGGTGGCGCAGGGCGGCCTGGTCAACGGACCACTGGACACAGTCCTGGTAGCCGTAGGAGTTGGCCTGCTGAATCATGTCGGAGACGATTTTATCGAATTCGGCATCGGAGTTGGCGTACAGAGCCCGCCAGCTGTAGGTAACAATGATGTCGGTGACGCTGCTCCAGGTGGTCTTGAAATCATCGGCCTTGGCCGGGAAGGAATACTCGCTGCACACGGTGTAGTTGGTGGACTGCATATATTCCTCCACGGAGGAGACACCGAAGTGGTCTCTCCAGTCCTTCTCCACCTCGCAGGAGGGGGCGGCCTGGTAGCTCTTCCAGTACAGGTAGTTGAACCGCTCGCCGTTGGAGTCGGTGTTGGTGGCATCCTGGCTCCAGGTGGTGTTGTTGATTTGCAGGCAGCCGGAGTTGAAGTCGCCGGTTCCGGCGTAGTCCCCGGTCATCTGGGTGCTGCGGTCGAAATAGACCTTCTGGCCGAAGTCGGTCCAGTGGGTGTAGCCCTGCTCGTCATAGTACCAGCACAAATCCTTGGGGCCGTAGAAATAGGTCATCACGCCCTCGGGGGTGCACAGCCAGTTGATAATCTCCATGCACTTCTCCGGGTGCTCGGTGTTGGAGCCGATGGACCAGATGCGGTTGGAGCCCTCGTCGGACATGGCGTAGACAATGGGGTGGCCCTCGTTGGGAACCAGGGAGCACATCATCTTGTTGTCGGCCTTGTGCTCGTCGCTGTTGTAGCCCAGGGAGCCGGAGTAGTTGAAGATGGAGAAGAATACGCCGCCGGCCTGAACCTTGTCGTACATAATCTCATAGGTCTGGGTCATGGAGTTGGGGTCCACCAAATCCTGCTGGTAGAGCTTGTTGAAGAATTTCAGGCAGGTCAGGTAGGGGCCGTCCTGCTCCAGGGCATCGTGATAGGTGCCGGTGGTGGGGTCATACAGGCCCAGGCCGTGCTCGTCGTAGCCGTAGTAGGCGGTGGCCATGGCCTTGACGTACATCACCATGTCTCCGTCCCAGTCGGGCCAGAGGGAGACACCGTAGGTCTCGTTGCCGTTTTCATCGGTGGGGCACAGGGCCTTCATATCCGCCAGCACCTGCACCAGGTCGTCCAGGTCGTTCACCTGGGGATAGCCCAGCTCCTTGTACAAATCCCAGCGCAAATCCCAGGTGTAGAAGAAGGAGGCATGGTCGCCGTTGGAGCCTGCCACATTGTGGCCGAAGCCATACACCGTGGGCTTGCCGGTGACGGACTGGCTGATGGCGGCGTTCTTTTTCATTGCCGGCTGCATGTTCTCGTAGATATAGGGGCCGTGCTCCTTCACCAGGTCGTCCTCGTTCCAGTCATACAGCAGCCCTGCCTGGATGGCCCGGGTATAGTTCTCGCCGTCGCTGCCCCAGACCACAATGTCGCCCAGGTTGCCGGACTCCATCCGGGTCTCGTACACACCGTCGGTGGAGGGGATGATGTTGAGAACCACGTTGAATTTCTCTTTCAGCATCTTGGCAATCCAGCCCACCTGCTCGCCGGAGTAGTTGGCCAGCTCGCTGAACACCGTCAGGGTGATGGTGCTGTCCTTGGGGCTGCCGCAGCCGGAAAGCAGTCCGCAGAAGGCGGCTGCCACCAGCAGCAGGGCAATAATTCTCTTGGTTAATGTTTTCATAGATAGTCCTCCTTTGTTGTATTCACGTTTCATGCTTACCCCTTGACGGCGCCAAGCATAATTCCCTTTTCAAAATACCGCTGCATAAACGGATACACCAGCAAAATGGGGATAATGGCCACCATGGACACGGTGTATTTGATAACCTTGCTGTTGGTCATGGTCTCGATGAAGCTCATGGCCGCACCGGCGTTGCCGCCGCCGATGATGCCGGAGAGGTTGGTGCTGGCATTGAGGTAGTTATACAGCAGGTGCTGTAGGGTGAAGAGCTTGGAATTGTTCTGCATCAGAATCAGGGAGTCCGTAAAGGAATTCCAGTGGCCCACGGCACCGAAGATGGCAATGGTGGCCAGAATGGGCTTGCTCAGGGGCCAGACAATCTTGCGGAACACGGTGAAGAAGCTGGCGCCGTCCATAAAGGCGCTCTCTTCCAGTTCTGCGGGGATGGACTCGATATAGGTCTTTACCAGGATGATATTGTAGGGGGCCACAATGCCGGGGATGATATAGGCCAGGAAATTTCCCGTCAGGCCCAGCATGGACATATTCATGTACCAGGGCACGATACCGGCGTTGAAATACATGGTGATGACAAGGAACCGGTACCAGACCTGTCTGCGCCACATCTCCTTCTTGGTCACCAGGTAGCCGATGAAGGCGGTGGCCACCACCATCAGGGCAGTGCCGATGAGGGTCCGGGCCAGGGTGACGGCGAAGGCGGTGAAGATGTCGTTCACCTTCAGCATATTGATGTAGTTGTGCAGGTTCAGCCCCACAGGGTACAGGGTGATTTTCCCGGCGGCCACCAGGGAGCTGTCGGAAATGGTATTGATGAAGATGTAGTAGAAGGGAAAAATGCAGCTCAGGGTGAACAGAGCGAATACGGTGTAATTGAGAATGTCAAACACCACGTCCCCGGGGCTGCGCCGGAACAGAACCTCTCCGTTTGCTTTTTTCTTAGCCATGGTCGTCTCCTCCTTTATACCACGCCGGAACCGCGAATCCACTTGGAAGCGGTATTGGCCACAAACAGCAGCACCACGGAGATAATGGACTTCGCCATGCCCACCACGGTGGACAGAGGGATGGAGCCGTTGCCGATACCCAGATTATACACATACAAATCCAGGACTTCAATCACGTCCTTGTTGTTGGCGTTGGTGAACACCAGGTACTGGTCCATGCCGTTGCTCAGGATGCCCGCAATGGACATTACCAGCATCACCACATAGGTGGGCAGGAGCATGGGCAGGGTGATGCTCCGCATCTTCTGGAAGCGATTGGCCCCATCCACGGTGGCAGCCTCGTACAGGGACTGGTCGATGCCGGAAATGCTGGAAATGTAGATAATGGCGCTCCAGCCCACCCCCTTCCACATGCCCCAAGCCAGCATTTTCAGCCACATATGGCTGGCGTTGCCCAGGTAGTTGGTGCTGTGGTTGGTGGCGGTGAGGTTGTTCAGCAGGGTATTGATAAAGCCGTCGGTGCTGAATATGGCAAAGGCAATGGCATACACCAGCACCCAGCTGATGAAATTGGGAATGGTGGTAAAGGTCTGCACAAACCGCTTGAACCGGGTACTGCGTACCTCCGTCAGGAAAATGGCGAATACCATGGGCACCCAGCTGGTGAGGATGCCCAGGCCGCTCATGGCCAGGGTGTTTTTCAGCACGGTAAGCAGCCGGGTAATGTAGGCCTCGTTCTGCACCAGGGTACGGAACCATTTCAGCCCCACAAATTTTTCGGCGCTGATGGTGCCGCCGGCGCTGTAGTCAAAGAAGGCGTAGCGCCAGCTGTACAGCGGCAGATAGGAGAAGGCGAAGGTCAGGGCCAGGAAGGGCAGCAGCATCAAAAACAGCTGGAATCGGGACTCCATTTCCATCTTCTCCCCCTTGGGGGCCTTGGGCACCCGGAGAAACAGCAGCAGCGACAGCAGGAATACGGCCACGGCCAGAGCCAGAAATACCGGAATGCCTACAGGGAAATGGTAGGTAATCTTCCCGGGGTCTGCCGAGGCCGCAATCAGGAAGTAGGCGGCGGTAATCAGCACCATGCCCCCCAGCTGGGAGCTGCTGCCCCCCAGCAGGAACCGGTTGCCCAGGTTCTTCATAGGCAGGTTGCCCACGGACATGCAGCCGCCTGCTGCCATCAGGGCCGTACCCAGCAGCACCACCAGGCAGCCCACATACAGCATAACAAACAGTCCCTGGCTAAGCCAGCCCCGGGAGAAGGCCCGGGCCAGGCCGTCGGTCAGGCTCCTGTAGGAGACGGCGTTGGTAAACAGGGATGCTGTGGAGCTGATTTTTGCCTGCCCTGCCGTGAGAATAATCTTCGAAGGCGATATCCCGGGAAAGAACATCAGCGCAGCGAAAAGAATCAGCAGCACCCGCACCAGGGCATAGGGCAGCTGCATCCTTTTCAGACCGGCTGCGGTTTTTTCGTCCATAGATTCATCCAACCTTTCTACCGGCCATGCACATGGCCTTTTTCAACGATATTATTATATTGGATAAAAGAAAAGATAGAAACCTGAAAAACGCGACCTTCCTTGCACGAATTTTTCCACCCTCCGCCGGGCCCAGGGATAGCAAAAACCCGTGACCATAGCGGTCACGGGTTTTGGGGTTGGGGATATCAGAAGCTCTTTGCCACTTCCACAATGTGCTGGGCGCTGAGGCCGAACTGCTTCAGCAGGGCGGCGGCAGGGCCGGAGTGGCCGAACTCGTCGTTGACGCCGATGCGCTTGACGGGGGTGGGCAGCTTCTCGCTGAGCAGGGAGCAGACAGCCTCGCCCAGGCCGCCGATGATATTGTGCTCCTCCACGGTGATGACCTTGCCGCACTTCTTGGCGGCGGAGAGCACCAGCTCCTCGTCCAGGGGCTTGATGGTGGCCATATTGATGACCATGGCATCGATGCCCTCCTGGGCCAGCTGCTTACCGGCCTCAATGGCCTCGGGCACCAGGATACCGTTGGCGATAATGGCAACGTCCTTGCCCTCCCGGAGCACCTCACCCTTGCCGATTTCGAAGTGGTAGCCCTCTTCGTGGAACACAGGGGTGGCAGCCCGGCCAAAGCGCATATAGCAGGGGCCTTCCATCAGGTAGGCGGCCCGCACCATGGCTCTGGCCTCCACGTCGTCGGCGGGGCACATCACGGTCATGCCGGGGATGGTACGCATCAGGGCGAAGTCCTCGCAGCACTGGTGGGAAGCGCCGTCCTCGCCCACGGAGATACCGCCGTGGGTAGCGCCGATTTTCACATTCAGGTGGGGGTAGCCAATGGTGTTACGCACCATTTCATAGGCCCGCCCGGCGGCGAACATGGCGAAGGTGGCAGCAAAGGGCACCAGGCCCATGGTGGACAGACCGGCGGCCACGTCAACCATGTTGGCCTCCTGAATGCCGCAGTCGAAGAAGCGGTCGGGGTGGGCCTTCTTGAAGGTGCCGGTCTTGGTGGCACCGGCCAGGTCGGCATCCAGAACCACGATATTGCCGAACTCGTCCCCCAGCTCCTTCAGCGCATTGCCGTAGCTGTCACGGGTTGCAATTTTCTTTACGTCTGCCATGATTTAGCCCTCCTCAATCGCCTTGCGGGCAGCGGCCAGCTCAGCCATCGCCTGGGCGTACTCGTCGTCGTTGGGTGCCTTGCCGTGCCATCCGGCCTGGTTCTCCATGTAGGAGACACCCTTGCCCTTGGTGGTGGTCATCAGCACGGCAGTGGGCTTGCCGGTGCCGTGGTTGGCATGGAAGCGTGCCATAGCCTTCTCAATGTCGTTGAAATCGTGGCCGTTGATGCACACCACGTCGCAGCCGAAGGCTTCGAACTTCTTGTCCACGGGGGCGGTGTTCATCACGTCGCAGGTGCGGCCATCAATTTGCAGGCCGTTCAGGTCTACAATGATGCACAGGTTGTCCAGATGGTAATGGGCGGCGAACATGGTGGCCTCCCAAATCTGGCCCTCGGCCAGCTCACCGTCACCCAGCAGGGAGTAGACGTTGATATCCTTGCCCAGGAACTTGGCACCCTTGGCCATACCGGCGGCGGTGGACAGGCCCTGACCCAGGGAGCCGGTGGACATATCCACACCGGGGACGGTGTTCATATTGGGGTGGCCCTGGAGGTAGCTGTCGATATGCCGCAGGGTGGGCAGGTCGGCCACCGGGAAATAGCCCCGGTTGGCCAGAGCGCTGTACAGGCCGGGGGCGGTGTGGCCCTTGGACAGGACGAAGCGGTCCCGGTCTTCCCAGCGGGGATTCTCGGGGCGGATACGCATTTCCTTGAAGTACAGATAGGTGAACATATCTGCGGCGGACAAGCTGCCGCCGGGATGGCCGGACTTGGCACCGTGGGTGGCGGTGACAATGCCCTCGCGCACCTTCACAGCCTCCAGCCGGAGCTGCTTGTTTTCTTGTTCAGTCATAAAAGAATACTCCTTATTCCATAGTAAAGCGAAGCGCCGGACGTGGGGGCGATTTGCATCGCCCCCACAATCTGTCATTTTAACCCCAGGGGTTCTCGGTGGCGTAGGGCAGGGACTTAGGCTGGTTGT
>UROL01000009.1 GCA_900549495.1 uncultured Eubacteriales bacterium
TACGAGATCAGCCTCGGTCTCGTGGGCTCGGAGATGTGTATAAGAGACAGGACGTGGAGGGAGAGGGCACCCTGGGTCTGATTACCTACATGCGTACCGACTCCCTGCGGCTTTCCGACGAGGCCATGGCCGCAGCCGCCGATTTTATCCGCAGCCGCTATGGGAAGGACTATTACTACGGCTCCTTCCATGTGTATAAGACCAAGGCCGGTGCCCAGGATGCCCACGAGGCCATCCGCCCCACCCATGTGGAGCTGGACCCGGAGCGGGTGCGCGGCAGTCTGACGGCGGACCAATACCGGCTGTATAAGCTGATTTGGAGCCGCTTCCTGGCAAGCCAGATGGCCAATGCGGTGTACGATACCGTGTCCATCGATACGGCGTGTGCAGGCCACACCTTCCGCTCCACCAACCAAAGCCTTCGCTTCCCTGGCTTTATTGCCGTCTATGAGGAGGGCCGGGATGATGAGACGGAGGCCAACGGCTCCCCGCTGCCGGATTTGCAGGTGGATGAGCAGACCCTGCCCACCAAGTTCGACAAGCAGCAGCATTTCACCCAGCCCCCGGCCCGGTTTACCGAGGCCAGCCTGGTAAAGGCCATGGAGGAAAAGGGCGTGGGCCGTCCTTCCACCTATGCCGCTACCATCTCCACCATTGAGGACCGGGAGTATGTGGTGAAAGAGGACAAGCACCTGGTGCCCACGGCTCTGGGCGAGGTGGTTACGGGGCTGATGGTGGAGCGCTTCCGGGATATCATCGATGTGGAATTCACTGCCAATATGGAAAACCGTCTGGACGCCGTGGAGGAGGGCAAGCAGAATTGGGTTGACCTGCTCCATGACTTCTACCGTGATTTCGAAAAGGAATTGAAGGACGCCGAGATTGCCCTGGAGGGGGTCCGGCTGAAGGTGCCGGAGGAGGAGACCGATGAGGTCTGCGAGCTCTGCGGCCGGAAGATGGTTATCAAAATGGGCCGCTTCGGCAAATTCCTGGCCTGTCCGGGCTTCCCGGAGTGTAAGAACGCCAAGCCCCTGGTGGAGCGGATGCCGGGCCGGTGCCCCAAGTGCGGCGGCACCATCCTAAAGCGCAAGTCCAAGCGGGGCTTTGCCTACTATGCCTGTGAGCGGGGAGCGGAGTGCGGCTTTATGACCTGGGATGTGCCCACAGCCGAGGATTGCCCGGAGTGCGGCCAGACATTGTTCAAGAAGTCCGGCCGGGGCAGAATGAAGCCCTTCTGCATCAACGAAAAATGCCCCCGCTTCCTGCCGGAGGACCAGCGGGGCTACTATAAGAAAAAGCCCAAGGAGGAGGACGGCCAGCCGGCCCAGGATGCCTCCCCGGAGGCGGAAGCCCCCCAAAAGGCAGCGGCGAAAAAAGCCGCTCCGGCGAAGAAGACCGCCGTAAAGAAAACAACCGCCGGGGCAAAGAAGACTACCGGGAAAAAGACGGCAGCCAAGAAGACCGCTGCCAAGACAACTGCCACGAAAAAGAAGGTGCAGTCATGATTGTAAAGGTTATCGGTGCGGGCCTGGCGGGTTCGGAGGCTGCCTGGCAGCTGGCCCGGCGGGGCATCTCCGTGGAGCTGTACGAGATGAAGCCCACCAAGATGACCCCGGCCCATCACAGCCCGGATTTTGCGGAGCTGGTGTGCTCCAACTCCCTGCGGGGTGACCGGCTGGAAAATGCCGTCGGTCTGCTGAAGGAGGAGCTGCGCCGCTGCGGCAGCCTGATTATGGAGTGCGCCGAGGCCACCCGGGTGGAGGCTGGCGGCTGCCTGGCTGTGGATCGGGCAGGCTTTGCAGCCATGGTCACGGAGAAGATAAAATCCAACCCCAATATCCGTGTGATTCCGGCAGAGGTGACCCAGGTGCCGGAGGGGCCGGTGATTGTTGCCACGGGCCCTTTGACCTCGGATGGTCTGTCAGAGGCCATCGGGGCCTACTTCGGGGCGGACTACCTGCACTTTTTCGACGCGGCGGCTCCCCTGGTCACTGCGGAATCGGTGGATATGCAGCTTGCCTGGTGGCAGTCCCGCTACGACCGGGGAACCCCGGATTACATCAACTGCGCCCTGAACCGGGAGCAGTACGAGACCTTCGTCCGGGAGCTGATTTTTGCCGAGGAGGCGGAGATTCACGGCTTCGAGGACCGCAACGTGTTTGAGGGCTGTATGCCGGTGGAGGTTATGGCCAGAAGAGGGCAGGATACCCTGCGCTTCGGCCCCATGAAGCCGGTGGGCCTCACCGACCCAAAGACCGGCTGCGAGCCCTATGCCGTGCTCCAGCTGCGGCAGGACAATGCGGCAAAAAGCGTTTTCAATCTGGTGGGCTTCCAGACCCACCTGAAATTCGGGGAGCAAAAGCGGGTATTCTCCATGATTCCGGCGCTGCACGATGCGGAGTTCGTCCGCTATGGCGTGATGCACCAGAATACCTTCCTGCAAAGTCCCAAGCTCCTGGACCGGTATTATGCAGACCGGCGCAATCCCCTGGTTGCCTTTGCCGGGCAAATGACCGGGGTGGAGGGCTATGTGGAGTCCACGGCCTCGGGCTTCCTGGCGGCGGTGGCCATGGCGGCCAAGGTACAGGGGCGGCCGATACCGGATTTCCCCAAGACCACGGCAATCGGCGCCCTGGGCAGCTATATCAGCGACAGCTCCATTGAGAATTTCCAGCCCATGAATATCAATTTCAGCATCATTTCCCCGCTGGAACAGCGGATTCGTAAGAAAGCAGAGAAGAATCTGGCGATTTCCCATCGCTCGCTGGCAATCATTGACGCAATGGTTGCCAACGGAATCTAAAAGGGGTGAAACAATGAAAATTATTCTCGATGCCATGGGCGGTGACAATGCCCCGGAGGCTGCCGTTCTGGGTGCCTTTGAAGCGGCGAAAAAATACGGTTCAGAGATTATTCTGGTGGGCCGGGGTGCCTCTATTCTGGAGGTCATGGGAAACCACGGCATTGCAGATTTGCCGGAGGGTGTGGAGATTTTTAATGCCGACGATGTGGTGGATATGCATGACGATCCCGCCTCTGTGATTCACAAGCGGAAGAATTCCTCCATGGTATTGGGGCTGAAGCTCCTGGCCGACGGCAAGGGGGATGCCTTTGTCTCCGCCGGCTCCACCGGTGCCCTGCTCACCGGTGCCACGCTGCTGGTCAAGCGGGTGAAGGGCATTCGCCGGGCCGCCATGGCCCCTACTGTCCCCAATAAAAAGGGTGGCAAAACCGTAATCTGCGACTGCGGCGCCAATGCCGAGTGCACCCCAGAGTTTTTGCTGCAATTCGGCCTGGTGGGTTCTGCTTACGCCCGGAAGCAGCTGGGCATCCCTGCCCCCCGGGTGGGGCTGCTGAACATCGGCACCGAGGACAGCAAGGGCACCCAGCTGCAAAAGGATGCCTATGCCCTGCTGCAAGATGTCCACGCCAAAGGACTGCTGAACTTTGTAGGCAATGTGGAGGCCAGGGATGTACCCTTGGGAGAGGTTGACGTAGTGGTCTGCGACGGCTTCTCCGGCAACGTACTTCTGAAATCCATCGAGGGCACGGCCATGTTTATGGGCAGCCTGATGAAGCGGATGTTCCAAAAGAATTTGGGAAGCAAGCTGGGGTATCTGCTGTGCTCCTCCGGGGTTAAGGATATGACGAAGCTGATGGACTACCGGGAAATCGGCGGCACCCAGTTCCTGGGTATCCGGAAGCCGGTAATCAAGGCCCATGGTGCTTCGGATGCGGTGGCCTTCTGCAATGCGGTGAACCAGGCAGCCCAGGCGGCGAAGAACGATATGGTGCCGGAGCTGGAGTATGCCCTTCAGCTTCTGGCAGAGGCAAAGGAGCAAAAACACAATGATTAAAGACCTGGAGGCTGCCATCGGCTATCAATTTCACAATATTTCCCTGCTGCAAAATGCGCTGACCCATTCCTCCTACGCCAACGAGCGCTGGCACAACAGTCTGCTCAGCAACGAGCGGCTGGAGTTTTTGGGGGACAGCATTCTGGGTATGCTGGTGGCGGAGTATCTCTACCGCAATTTCCCGGATCGCCCGGAGGGAGAGCTCACCCGAATGCGGGCGGACATGGTCTGCGAGACAACCCTGGCTGCCGTGGCCAATACCATCCACTTGGGAGACCATCTGCTTCTGGGCCACGGCGAGGAGCAGGGGGGCGGCAGAAGCCGGGATTCTATTCTGGCGGATGCAGTGGAATCGGTGATTGCCGCTTCCTTCCTGGACGGCGGCATGGAGGCGGCGTTGCGGTTTATCCAGCGCTTTATCCTGGTGCAGGTTCCTGTCACCAAGCTCCACAACGCAGACTACAAGACCCAGCTCCAGGAGCTGGTGCAGCAGAAGCGCAATCAGGTGCTGGCCTACAGCCTGGTGGCCGCCTCTGGCCCGGATCACGACAAGCATTTTGTTGTGGAGGTCGCTCTGAACGGCACCGTTGTGGGCAAGGGGCAGGGCAGCAGCAAAAAGCGCGCAGAGCAAAATGCCGCCCGCAACGCCATTGACACGCTGTTCCCTGGACAGCTGTAAGGAGGATATGCATGGATGAAAAAATGAAAGCGGTATGTGCCGCCTTCCGGCTACCCGGTACGTATCTGGATTATGAGTTTATCCAGGTAGGCAACGTGAATCGCACCTATAAAATCAATGTCCGGCTGGAGGACGGCGCGAAGAAGTCCTTCCTGGTTCAAAATGTGAATACCTACGCATTTCGCAACCCCATCGGCCTGATGAACAATATCGACCTGGTGACGGAGCACATCCGCAGGAAGTGCCCGGACCGGCGCAATCTCCATTTTCACCACACCGCAGACCGGAAGACCTATCTTCTGGATGGAGAGAATTTCTGGCGAGTGATGAATTATGTGGATTCCGCCACCTACAGCGCCACCACCGACCCGGTGATTCTGCGCAATGCGGGCCGTGCCTTCGGTGAGTTCCAGACCCAGCTGGCGGATTTCGATATCCACCTGCTGGTGGAGACTATCCCTAATTTCCATAACACCCGCACCCGCTATGAGAGTCTGGTAACTGCGGTGGCAGAGGATGTTGCCCACCGGGCCGAATCCGTCCAGCCGGAGATTGCGTATCTGCTCTCGGTGCAGGATACGGCCTGTACCCTCACCGATTTGGGTAAGGCCGGGCGGCTGCCCCTTCGGGTGACCCACAACGATACCAAAATCAACAATGTGCTCTTCGATAACAAAACCGGCGCACCCCTGGTGGTCATTGATCTGGACACGGTGATGCCCGGTCTGATTGGCCACGATTTCGGGGATGCCATCCGGTTCGCCGCCAACTACGTGCTGGAGGATTCGCCGGAGTACGACAAGGTCGGGGTGAACCTGGATGCCTTCACAGCCTTTGCTGAGGGCTTCCTGGAAAGAACCGCCGACTGCATGACTCAGGAGGAGCTGGATACCTTGGCGGTCAGCAGCTTCTGCATGACGGCGGAGGTGGCGGTGCGCTTCCTGGACGACTATCTCCGGGGAGACCCTTATTTCAAAACGCTGTATCCAGAGCACAATCTGGTGCGTACCCGGAACCAGATTGCCCTGTGCCAGGATATGATGCGGCACATGGAGCAGATGCAGGCCATTGTCCGCCGCTGCTCCGGACGGTGATTCCCTTTCCCCGCTTCCTTTGGAGGCGGGGAAATTTCTGTTGCCGGATGGGGCGGGGTATGATAGAATAATCCTAATTACCGGGAAAGAATGCCTGGATTTCAAAAAAAGGAAACGGACGAAATGAAACTTGTGTGGCTATGTAACATGATTCCTACCGCTGTCAGCCGGAGTATGGGCATCGGCGGTACAGGGGGGCTGTGGGTGGATCATGTGCTGGACGAGCTCCGAGGGGATGCGTCCATTGCCCTGCGCCTTTATTGCCCCGGCCCAAAAGCCGCAGGCAGCCTGGATGCACACACCCAGTATGTCCTCTTCTCCGAGGATGCCCCCCATGTGTATCTTCCCCGGCTGGAAAATCAATTCGCCCGGGAACTGGCAGACTTCCAGCCGGATGTCATCCACATCTGGGGGACGGAGTGGGGCCATACCCTGGCCATGGTCAACGCTGCCAAGGGCTGCGGGCTGCTGGACCGGGTGGTGATCAGCATCCAGGGGCTGTGCAGCATCTGTGCCCGGCATTTTGCCGAGGGATTGCCGGAGTGGGTGTGCCGCCGCTACTCCCTGCGGGATGCCATGAAGCATGACAACATCCGCAGACAGCAGCGCGAGTATGCCATCCGCGGCGCCATGGAGCAGGAGGCATTGGGCCAGGTTCGCCATGTCATAGGCAGAACGGATTGGGACCGGGCCATTACCGGCCAGCTGAACCCAAACCGCACCTATCACTTCTGCAACGAAACCATGCGCCCGGCTTTTTATCAGGATACCTGGCAGTATGCAGCGTGTACCAAGCATCGGATTTTTACATCCAGCTGCGCCTATCCGGTGAAGGGCTTCCACTACCTGCTGGAGGCACTGGAGATTGTGCTGAGCCGCTACCCGGATACCACGGTCAGTGTCCCCGGCAGAGGCTTTTTTGCCAGTGGGCTAGGAAGGCTCCGGCAGGACTATTATCACCGGTACCTGGGCAATGTGGCCAGCGCCTTCGGTGCCCGGGACAAAATTCATTTTTTGGGCTCTCTGGACGCCCAGCAGATGAAGCAGGCCTTTTTGGAGGCCAATGTGTTTGTCCTGCCCTCCACCATTGAAAATTCCCCCAACTCCCTGGGAGAGGCTATGCTTTTGGGGGTGCCCTGTGTTGCGGCAGATGTTGGCGGCGTGACCAATCTGATGCACCCTGGCGAGGGCTTTTTGTACCCATCCACCGCCCCCTATATGCTGGCGGAGTACATTATGCAGGTCTTTGCCCAGCAGGAGCAGGCGGAGCAGATGGGAGCCCGGGCCAAGGCACATGCCCGGCAGACCCACGACCCGGAGAAAAACCGGCGGGAGCTGCTGCACATTTATGAATCCGTGGCGGGAGGTGGAAGCTAGATGGAGCAGAATCCGTTGCTCAGCGTCGTTGTCCCGATTTACAAGGTGGAGGAATATCTGCCCCAATGCGTGGACTCCCTTTGCAATCAGACCTATTCAAATCTAGAAATCATTTTGGTGGATGACGGCTCCCCGGACCGCTGCGGTGCGCTCTGCGATGACTACGCACGTCGGGACAGCCGCATTCGTGTCATTCACAAGAAAAACGGCGGCCTCAGCGATGCCCGGAATGCTGGAATCGAGGCAGCCACCGGAGAATATCTGGCCTTTGCCGACAGTGACGACTGGCTGGAGCCGGATGCCTACCAGGCCCTGATGGAGGCCGCTCTGCGCCACCGGGCGGAGTTGGTTTGCGCCGGAAGATACGACGAGGAGGAGGGCGCTTGCACAGTGGGCCTCTGCCCGGAGCGGGAGGAGCTTGTCTCCGGCACCGAGCTGGTGCGGCGGATTTTCCACTGGGATCACCTGGATTCCGCCGCCTGGGATAAGCTGTATGCCCGCAGACTCTTCCGGGACATTCGCTACCCGGTGGGGCGGGTGGTGGAGGATGTGCCCACCACCTACCGCATTGCCCTGCTGGCCGGTGGCGGTGTACTGCTGCCCAAGCCGGTGTATCACTATCGCCACCGCAGCGGCAGCATTACCCAGTCCGCCGTCTCTGCCAAGAGCTTCCATTTCTCCCAGCATGCCGCTCAGGTCTATCAGGACATCTGCCAGAACTATCCGGAGCTGGAGCCGGATGCCCATTACCTGCTGGTGTGCGCCATACGCCACAATGCGGCAATCCTGAGCATGGCCGACCCAGACACCAGAAAGCGCTACCGCCTGGAATACCGCAGCGCCCGCCGGGCCATTGTCCGGGAGCTTCCCTTTGCGTTCCGCTGCGGCTTCTTTTCCGGGAAGGAAAAGCGCCAGCTGGTGCTCTATGGGGCTGGGCTGTTTGCTCCGGCGCTGAAGCTCTACCATTTTGTGAAAAGGGCCCGATAAAAGCCTATGAAAAAGAATATCAACCGTATTGCGTTTTTCAATTTTCTCAGTGTGCTGCTGCTTCAGGGCATTTCTCTGATTTCCGCCCCACTGTTCAGCCGCTTGCTGGGGACGGCGGGGTATGGGGATTTGTCCTCGTTTAACGTCTGGGTGACTATGGTGATGACGGTGCTCTCCCTCCAATCCCATGTGACGGTGGTGAATGCCCGCCAGGACTTCCCAGAGCAGGAGCAGGCCGCTTATCAATCCTCGGTAATGTCCCTGTCCCTGCTGAGCTTTGCTCTGGGCAGCGGGCTGCTGCTGGCCCTGTCCGGGCCGATTTCCGCAGCGCTGAACATCAGCCGCCTGCTGCTGGCCCTGGTGCTGGTGGAGGCCTTCGGCCAATTCTGCGTCAATTTCCTCAGCAATAAATTCACCTATGAATTTAAGGCCGATAGGAACATGCTGCTCAGTGTGCTGATTGCAGTGGCCAACCTGGGGGCCTCCCTGCTGCTGGTGCTGAATATGCCCGCCCAGCAGCGATATTTTGGCCGAATCCTGGGCAATGTTCTGGTCTACGGTGTGGTGGGCCTGGCGGGGTGCCTGTGGATTCTCCACCGGGGCAAAAAGCGATACAGCCCCCGGTACTGGAAATTCTGCCTGGTTATCGGTGTGCCTCTGATTTTTCAGAATTTGGCCTACTCCGTGCTGGGCAGCAGCGATGTGCTGATGCTCAAGCAGATTGCAGGGGCCACCCAGTCCGGCATCTATAGCTACGCCTTTACCCTGGCCGGGGTGCTGTATACTTTGTACAACGCCCTGAACACCAGCTGGGTTCCCTTCTTCTTTGATGACATGAAGCAGAACCGGCGGGAGGATGTGGTGCGCCGGGGGCGGAATTATTTGGAGCTGTACACCGTCCTGTCCATGGGCTTTGTCCTTCTGGTGCGGGAGGTGTTCCGGGTGTATGCCGATGCCGATTTCTGGCCGGGAGTGGGGCTGATCCCCCTGTTTGTTGCCAATTATTTCGGCAATGTGCTGTGCACCTTCCCGGTGAACTATGAGATTTTGCACAAGAAAACCACGGTGGTAGCCGCCGCCACGGTGACGGCCGCCGTGGCCAATGTGGCGCTGAACTATTTCCTGATTCATATCCTGGGCATGGTGGGGGCGGCAGTGGCAACCCTGCTGGCCCGGATTCTCCAACTGGGAATCCACCTGTGGTACACCCATAGAATTCTGGGCAGGGGGGACTATCCCTTCGCTTTCCGGGACAATCTGCTGAGCAGTGCCGCCCTGGCCGGGGCCATTGGGCTGTTTTATCTCACCCCCGATGCCTGGTATCTCCGCTGGCCCCTGGGCGCCGCCCTGGGCTTGTGGGAGCTGCGCCGCATCTGGAAACGCAGAAGCCTGCTGTAAAGCACCGGCGGATACCGGATAGCCGCTCTTTTCCAGAAAAAGTATTGACAAAAACCTACTCACCGGTTATAATATTCTGGCAACTGCGAGAGTGTTGGAATGGTAGACAAGCACGTTTGAGGTGCGTGTGGTTACGCCGTGGGGGTTCGAGTCCCCTCTCTCGCACCATAACTGGACACCAGTTTTGATACAATGCGTATCGAAGTGGGTGTCCAGTTTCTTTTTGCAAAAGCCCCTGTTTGCAGGACTTTCCCGATACTTTTTAGTACGGGCTTGTGGGCGAGTTCAGCTATTGACGAATACATCGAAATCGACAGCAAACTGATGAACTGCTTCAAAGACACCAAACTGAAAAATGATGCGGTCACCGGCGAGGGCTTCCCGGTGCTGAAACCGGGCGGAAACTGAATCGCTTGCACAGGAAATGTCCGAAGGCTTGAAACGATTCCGAGGTGGTGCTGTCTATAAAGATTTTTTGGGCTTTTCAGTAGAAAATTTCACAAAGATATTGTAAAATATCTTTGGTTAAGAATGATAAATTGCGATTTACGGAGGTGGTCGTATGATAGTCCTAAAGGGATTGGCCGTAGTGCTTGGACTGGCGTTCCTCCTGCTTGGATACTTCATTTATTTCAAGAAGAAATATAATCTTATCAACGGTTTTGAGGCAGACTTTAAGGATTGTCGGAAGAATGAAGAGTATGCAAAGAGAGTGGGGCTGGCAGAGTTTGTTGTAGGTATTGCTTTGCTGGTTGCAGGTATTGCGCTTATTCTGTTTGCCTGATAAACCCCGGTCCTTCGAGCCGACACGTTCTCTCTGGAAAGATAGGGGAAATGGATTCGAAAAACAGATAAAAGGAGGGCGTTTAGTGCAAAAATTCCATCTCAAGAAGAAATATCTTATCATTTATTTGTGCCTGGTTGTTTTTGATGCCTTTCTTATGCTGTGCCGTTGGCTGGAACATATTGTCCCGAATGTGCGCTTGTTGCCTGACTTTTTGCTTGACCATATTACCAATTTTGCACTCTGTATGCTGCTCCTGCTGATTTTCGGAATTACAGCTCTGCCCTCTGGAGGAAAGCTAAAAAGCATTACGGCAGCGGCATTGGTAATGAGTGTATTGAACATTGTGTATGAGTGTTTTATTCCCATACTGAATACCCCTGATATTCTGGATGCAGTGTTCGGGGTTATCGGCATTGCCGTCGCATATGTTTTCCTGATACTGCTCAGGAAAAACGGACGGATTGTCAAATAGAGTACCTGATATCTTGAAAATCGTAAACCCACCAACCCTTATTTCCGGAGGTGCATTATGAATCATAAAACAAATCAAGCAAAACAGGGCGGGCTTGGTATAGTATCCGTTCTGACGATTATTTTTATTGTGTTGAAGCTGTTGGGAGTTATCCAGTGGAGCTGGATATGGGTGCTTTCGCCCATATGGATTTCCGCAGTGACTGCTGTCGCCATGTTTTCTATTATCCTGATTGGCGGAAGGATTAAAAAGGGAAGATGGTAATCTTGGCGTAATGTACTTCAGCGGAGCAACGCAGCTCCGGCCATTATCCGAACTTATGCTCAATCATATCGGGGGCTGGCTGTTATACAGCGTACCGCCCGCTTTGGTTTGCACCGTCTTGGAAATCATCTTATGGTATAGGAGGAAAAACCCATGAATACAAAGGGACGAAATCCGCTGCTGCCGCCGGATGTTTATATTCCAGATGGCGAGGCCCATGTATTTGGCCAGAGATTGTATGTCTATGGCAGCCGGGACGTGCACCCGGATACCTGGTGCAGCGCAGAGTACTGCGTTGCCTCTACAGAGGATATGCAGAACTGGAAGGTCAGCGCAAAGAGCTTCGACAGCCGGGATATCCCCTGGGCGGATGGCAGCGGGCGGAAGGACTATCCCGTAGTGGACTTCGACACCCGCAATCCCACTGCATTTTTCGCCACCTCCCCCCTGTGCAGTCAGCCAAGAGCAGGGGACAATGCCTCTGCACTGCTGACCACTGCCGACACCTGCGCCCAGGAGCCGGGCGGGGCGCTGCCCTTTCTCTATGCGCCGGATTGTATGGAAAAGGACGGAACCTACTATCTGTACTTCTGCATGTCAGACGGCACCGAGGGCGTAGCCCGGTCGGACAACCCGGAGGGCCCCTTCCGGGCAGCTGTGCAGCTGCCCTGCGCCGGGATTGACCCGGCGGTTTTCACGGACACGGACGGCAGAAGCTATTATTACTGGGGGCAGTTTCGTTCCAGCGGCGTGGAGCTGAATGATGATATGGTCAGCTTCGATGCAACAAAGGCGGTGCATCACCTTTTGACGGAGGAGGCACACGGCTTCCACGAGGGAAGCTCCCTGCGGAAACGAAACGGCATCTATTACTATGTCTATCCCTGCATTTACCGGAACAAAAGGCCCACATGCCTTGCCTATGCCACGTCGGATGCCCCCCTGGGGCCCTTTACCTACCGAGGCATTATTATAGACAATGCCCTGTGCGACCCGGACTCGTGGAATATCCATGGCAGCATCCAGTGCTTCCGGGGGCAGTGGTATGTTTTTTACCACCGCAGCACCCGAAACACCCAGTATAACCGCCGGATGTGTGCGGAAAAAATCACCTTCCGGGAGGACGGCACCATTGAAGAGGTGAAGATGACCTCCTCCGGCCTGGGAGAGCCCTTTGCCCTGGGGGAGGAAATCCAGGGCTGGCGGGCCTGTGAGGTCACCGGCGGCGCCTACATCGATGGGGAAACCCTGGTCATGCCGGAGGGCAGCAGCGCTCTGTTCCGCTATGTGGGCTGGACGGATCTGCCGGGCCAATTCACCTGGGAAGCCGACGGCGAGGGCTGGCTGGAGCCCAGCCTGGAAGAATCAGACAAAACCCGCTCCGCCCTCCGCATCACTGCCCACGGAGCCCTTCGGCTCCACAAAATCCTCTGCGAAGCGGATGGCTGATTGACCCTGAAAAGTACCCCGCTGGAATAAACGGAATTTCTGCATTGACCATGGATACAAAAAGCTGGAATTACTGCGAGAACCTGCTGCAATTCCGGCTTTTTCTTTTTGAGAGCGTAATTGTGGGATTTGCTTATATAAAGACGAATTTATGGAAATTATTTGTTGAAATGATACATGATGTGTGATATAATGAGTATACATATTGTAGAAAAATGTTGAGCACCAACTCCTAAAGCAGGAAGAGTGTTGCGATAGATTGCCGAGCATGGTGCAGAATGATGGATGCGATATGGGGCAGTAAGGGGTGTTCAGGACATGGTGTATCTTGCACATATTACGGAAAACGGAGAGGAGCAGTCTGTCAAAGACCATTGCCGTAATGCTGCTAAATATGCGGCTAAAGCGTTAAAGTCAATTGGGTTGGAACAGTCGGCGTACCTTGCGGCGCTTCTTCATGATGCCGGAAAAATGAAGGCTGAATTTCAAGACTACCTTAAAAAGACTTTTGAGAACGGAGAGCAAGCAAAACGTGGAAGTGTTAACCATATTTTTGCGGGGGTACGTTTCACTTTAGAGCGGTGGCATGATTCCATTGAAGTTGGCCACCTGGAAACAGCAGAGCTGTTGGCGTTTGCAGTCGGTGCCCATCATGGCCTATTTGACTGTATCGATGAACATCGTTCCAGTGGCTTCCAGCACCGCCTAACCAAGGATGGAATCCACTACGAAGAATCCATCCAAAACTTTCTAAAAGAATGCACATCATCGGGGGAACTGGATAATTTGTTTAGAAAAGCCGTTGCGGAAACAGTCACGGCAATGGAAAAAACAGTGAACTTATCCAAACAGGAAAGTGACGAAACCGCTGACCAGGAGACGGATTTTTACGTAGGTCTCCTTGCAAGAGCACTGCTTTCTGCTGTCATTGAAGGTGATCGAAGAGATACTGCTGAATTCATGAATGATGCCACTTTCCCGGAATGGCCAGAGGATATGCGCCCAATCTGGACAAGGGGACTGGAGCACATGGTTGCAAAGTTGGGTGGACTGAAAGGGAAAAGGGATATCGATTGTGCAAGGCGGAGTATTTCCGACATTTGTGCCGCAGCAGCCCAAAAATCCGGCGGTGTTTACCGGCTGGATGTCCCGACCGGCGGTGGAAAAACGCTGTCCAGTCTGCGCTACGCATTGACACATGCAAAAAAATGGAATAAATCCCGCATTATTTTTACTGCACCGCTGCTATCTATTTTAGACCAAAATGCAGAAGTCATTCGGGACTTTGTTGGAGATGACAGCCTGATTTTGGAGCATCATTCCAATATGACAGAGCCGCAGGAAACCCCGGAACGGCTGAACGAGATGGAGCTTTTGACAGAAAATTGGGAATCACCCATCATCATTACAACATTAGTTCAACTACTGAACACCTGCTTTTCTGGAAAAACGACTGCAATTCGCCGATTTCATGCGCTGTGTAATAGTGTTATCGTCATTGATGAAGTGCAGACTGTTCCCAATAAGATGTTGACGCTTTTCAACCTCACGGTCAATTTCCTATCAGAAATCTGTGGCGCAACGATAGTCCTGTGCTCTGCCACACAGCCCTGCCTGGAAAGTACCTGTCATCCGCTGCTGCAATCTCCCCCTGACCTTGTGCCGTTTGGGAAAGAGCTTTGGAATATTTTTAGACGAACTGAGATACAAAACGCCGGACAGGCTCGTTTGGAAGAAATACCGAATGCTATCGAAAAAATTCTTACAGACTGTGAGAGTTTGCTAGTGGTTTGCAACACAAAAAGTGAGGCATCTTACCTGTTTGAGCGACTGAACGGCTCGGATTATCGCTGTTTCCATCTGTCCGCTGCCATGTGCATTGAACACCGCAGGTACGTACTGCATGAATTGCAAGATGCACTGAATGCAGCTCAAGGCGGCGGAAGAAAAGTTCTCTGCATTTCCACGCAGTTGATTGAAGCTGGGGTGGATATCTCGTTTCAACAGGTAGTGCGCTTTGCTGCGGGAATGGACAGCGTTATTCAGTCTGCTGGCCGCTGCAATCGTCATGCTGAACAGGCAATTTGCGCCCCTGTTCGCATCATTCAGTGCTTGGATGAAAAATTGCGTTGCCTGACAGATATTGAACGTGCCAAAAAGGCAACAATCTCCCTTTTGAACCAATTTGACCATCAGCCGGAAGCATTTCAAAGGGATCTATCTTCTCGGGAGGCAATCAATTACTATTACCACAGTTTGTATATGGGAATGAATAAGGATTTCCAAGATAATCCAGTTCCGGAACACGGCTCGTTGTACCAACTCCTATCCGACAATTCCCAATATGCGGATGCCAATGCGGAAGGCGCTGGCTGCTTTTTCATGCGCCAAGCATTTCGACTGGCAGGCAGACTCTTTCAGGTGTTTGACGAGGATACAAAAAGCATTCTGGTTCCATATCAAAAAGGACGTGAGATACGAGAATCGTTGCTTGCTGCTGCCCAGGGCTACGGTGAAAAGAACTGGGATGCTATTCGCAGATGTATTCGGGATGCCGGTGGATACTCTGTTTCTGTCTATCAGTACCAATGGGATGAACTACAAAGGCTGGGGGCTGTTTCCTCTTTGTTTGGTGATAGTATCCACATCCTTTATGATGGATTTTATGACGACGATACCGGCTTATTCACTAAGAACGCCGTAACTTCTTTTTTGGGGGTGTAATTTTGAAACCAAAACATCAGAATATTGTGGAATTTGAGGTAAGCGGTGACTATGCACTGTTTTCCGATCCGATTATGCGCCTGGGGGGCGAGAAATGCACTTATCAGGTGCCAACGTATGAGGCGTTGAAGGGTATTCTCTGCTCAGTGTACTGGAAGCCTACGTTGATATGGCGGATTCTGGATGTGCGGGTTATGAACCCGATTCAAACGGAGGTCAAGGGTATCCGCCCAATCAAATACAGCGAAAAAAGCAACGATCTTGCCTACTATACCTACCTGAAAAACTGCCGATACCAGGTTCGAGCATGTTTCGAATGGAACGATAACCGTCCGGAGCTTGCAAAGGACAGAAATGAGAACAAACATCACCAGATTGCAAAACGAATGATAGAAAAAGGAGGCCGCAGGGATATTTTCCTTGGAACAAGAGAGTGCCAAGGCTATGTTGCACCATGCGTTTTTGGATGTGATGCGGGTGCATATGACTCCCTGCCAGAGCTGAGCTTCGGTCTAATGTACCATGGTATTACCTATCCGGATGAAGCATATTCCGAGGCAACAAAAGACTGGATGACTGCACGTTTTTGGTATCCCATTATGAAAAATGGTGTAATTCATTTCCTATCCCCGGAGGAGTGCCCCGGACAGAAACCGCTTCGTCAGATGAAGATGAAGAATTTTTCGGATAACACGAACAATTTTATGGGGCTAAAGGAATTTGGGGAGGTGGAATGAATGGGGCTGATGAAACAGGCATATGACACCTACTGTGCCCTGGAGGCAAAGTACGCCGGGGTATATGAATCAGGAAAAGAACCGCTGTCACCAATCTCTCACCAGATTGCAAATGCAGATATTGAGATAACACTGAATTCAGAAGGAGCCCTTTTGAGCGCATCTCTTGTAGATAAATCAAATGCACGAATTATCATTCCTGTAACAGAAACTTCTGCCGGACGAACAGGCGAAACCAACAGCGCTCACCCGCTGTGTGATCAGCTTCGTTTCTTTTCGACTATCTATCCCGAAAAATACAGCGCTTTCCTGACGCAGCTGCACCAATGGGAAAATTCGCCCTATGGGCATCCCAAACTGGCCCCCATTGCACGCTATGTCGAAAAGGGAACAATTTTGGAGGATTTAGAACGCTTTGGCTTGATTACTCGAAACGAGAAGGGATTTCCTACCAAGGAAAAGCAAATGGTCTGCTGGCGGGTAGAGAGTGGAAATCCAAATGAAATTGCAGAATGCTGGCGTGATAGGACGTTATTTCGTTCTTTTATTGAATATTATGCATCTACCAAAAGGGATAAACCGGTATTCTGCATGGTATCTGGTCAGGAAGCGGTTCCGGCAAGTCAGCATCCTAAGAAAATCATCAATACCTCCGCCAATGCAAAGCTGATTTCTGCCAAAGATACTGGCGGTTTCACCTATCGTGGGCGCTTCACAGAAGACACACAGGCAATGACCATGAGCTACGATGCCTCCCAGAAAATACACAACGCACTCCATTGGCTCGCTGCAACACAGGGGGTATACATCGGGGGGAGAACCTTCCTCTTCTGGAATCCCCAAGGAATAGAAATTCCAAAGGCCCATGTATCCATACGCCCAAGGAATACAATGAAACGATTCAAATACTCTGACTACAAAAAAGACCTTGAAAATGCGCTGCGTGGATGGCAAGAGAAACTTCCAGCCGATGCGGACGCTGTCATTGCAGCCTTTGATGCGGCAACTTCTGGCCGTCTTTCCGTAACCTATTATAGTGAGATGATTGTCACAGACTTTTTGGAGCGACTGCATCACTGGGAGAAAATCTGCTGCTGGGAACATGCGCTTTGGGGCATACAGTCCCCAGACCTGTATGACATTGTGAACTACGCCTTTGGTACGCCTCGCACTTCTAACGGCAAAACAATATTTGAAACAGATGAGCGGATCATGCGCCAGTATGTCCAGCGCCTGCTGTCCTGCCGCATAGACAAGGCTTTTATCCCGACAGATATTGTGCGTGCAATTGTCACCAAGGCATCCAATTTGCAAATTTTGAATGCAGAAGCAAGGGAAAATGTACTTTCTACCGCATGTGCGGTGCTTCGAAAAAACTATTTTGACAGATGTCAGGAGGAATGGAACATGGCATTGGAACCGGAGAAAAAGGATGTCAGTTACCAATATGGCAGACTATTGGCAGTGCTTGAGAAAATCGAACGAGATACATTCGCTTCATGGGAAACACGTGAGCCAAACGCCATCAGATTGCAGCCTGTGTTTACAAAACGTCCACAGCATACATTCACCGTAATTATGGAGCAGCTGAAGAAAGCGTATTATCCAAAGTTGAGGCCGGGGGCAAGGGTGAATTATGAGCGCCTGATTGGGGAAATCATGGAGCAGATTTCCCAGTGCCCACAGAGTGGTCATGAGGAGGCGCTGAAGGACACCTATCTGTTTGGCTATTATTTACAGAAAAACGCCCTGTACACATCTAAAAATAACGAAAGCAATCAGGAGGTAGAACAATGAGCGTTTTGAAGAATAAGATTGACTTTGTGGCTTTGATTTCTGTAACCGGAGCTAACAGCAATGGCGATCCACTGAACGGCAACCGTCCCCGCACAGATTTGAACGGCTTTGGAGAGATTTCCGACGTGTGTATCAAGCGCAAAATCCGCAACCGGATGCAGGATCTTGGCAACCCCATTTTTGTTCAGTCTGAAGAACGGTGCACGGATGGCTTCAAAAGCCTCAGTGAACGAGCTATCATGACGTTGGGAAAGAACCTTTCAAAGGAAGAACATGCGCTTTCTGCTTGCAATACTTGGATGGATGTTCGAGCATTCGGCCAGGTGTTTGCATATGGCGGCAAGAAAAAGAAATCGGAACAAGACCCTGATAAAGGGGGAGATGGCGTTTCCGTCGGAGTTCGTGGCCCTGTCTCTATTCATCAAAGTAAAAGTATTTCCACTGTCGATATAGATTCGTTTCAGATTACCAAAAGTGTCAATGGAGAAACTACCAAAGATGGTTCTCGTTCCTCTGATACCATGGGTATGAAGCATTTTGTCCGTTTCGGCCTGTACAAAATTAAGGGCTCTATCAATGTTCAGTTGGCCGAAAAAACCGGTTTCACAGAGGCTGATGCTGAAACGATTAAGGAGTGTCTGCGTACCCTCTTTGTCAATGATGCTTCCTCTGCCAGACCGGACGGCTCTATGGAGGTTGTAAAGCTCTACTGGTGGAAGCACAACTGCAAGGATGGTCAGTATTCTTCCGCAACGGTGCACCGCTCTGTGAAAGTTACTCAGAAGGATAGCGACAAGGTGCCCTCTTGTGTGGATGATTACATCATTACTGTGGAAAAGCTCCCCGGCCTGGAGCCTGAAATTATCGATGGACTATAAGGAAGATGAGTATCTCCAGCTCTCTGGCCTACAACATTTCCGGTTTTGTAGACGCAGGTGGGCCCTCATTCACATTGAGCACCAGTGGGCGGAGAATTACCGCACCATTGATGGGGCCATACTCCATGAAAATGCCCACGATACCTCCTTTCGGGAGAGCCGGGGGGATATCCTTATCACCAGGGGGGTCAGCGTCTATTCGGCGGCGCTGGGGGTTTCCGGGCAGTGCGATGTGCTGGAATACCGCCGGGGGAGTACCGGTATCCCCTTGACCGGGCGTGAAGGGCTCTGGCAGCCCTATCCGGTGGAATACAAGCGGGGAAAGCCACGGGAGGACACCGGCGATACCCTCCAGCTCTGCGGGCAGGCTATGTGCCTGGAGGCCATGCTCTGCTGCGACATTCCGGAGGGTGCCCTCTACTATGGGGAAATCCGCCGCCGGGTGCCGGTAACCTTTTCTCCGGAGCTGCGGGAGCAGGTGCGTTCCTATTTAGAGGAAATGCACCAACTCTACCGCCGGGGCTATACTCCCCGGGTCAAGCCTTCGAAATCCTGCAACGCATGCTCTCTGAAAGAATTGTGCTTGCCCAAGCTGATGAAAAGCCGCTCCGTCTGTGCCTATTTGAAGGCTGCAATGGAGGAAACGCCATGAAGCAGTTGCTGAATACCCTGTTCGTCACCTCCGAGGATGTATATCTTTCCTTGGAGGGTGAGAACATTCTGGCCAACCGGGCAGGGGAGGTGGTGGCCCGATATCCCCTGCACACCCTGCAAGCCATCGTCACCTTCTCCTATGCCGGGGCCTCTCCGGCGCTGATGGGAGCCTGCGGGGAAAAGGGAATTGGCCTGGCCTTCTGTAATCCCAGGGGGCGGTTTCTGGCTCGGGTCTGCGCCGAAAGCAACGGAAATGTCCTGCTTCGCCGGGAGCAATACCGGGTGGCGGATGACCCGGAGCGCAGCTGCCAGATTGCCCGCACCATGATTTTCGGGAAGCTCAGCAACGCTGCCGCTGTTATTCGGCGCACGGTGCGGGATCATGGCCCCCGGCTTGCAGAGTGCGGACTGGAGGCCGCCTCGGGTGAAATCCGTGCCCTGCTCCCCACCGTCCTGGAGGCGGCCGACCTGGACACCCTGCGGGGGCTGGAGGGCGTAGGCGCTGCCGCCTACTTCGGCGTGTTCGACCATCTGCTTTTGGGGCGGAAGGAGGATTTCTTTTTCCATGGCCGTAACCGCCGCCCGCCCCTGGATCGGGTGAACGCCATGCTTTCCTTTGCCTATAGCTTGCTGGGCCACGACTGCGCCAGTGCATTGGAAAGCGTGGGCCTGGATGCCTATGTGGGCTTCCTCCACCGGGACCGCCCCGGCCGGGAGTCGCTGGCCCTGGATCTGATGGAGGAGCTTCGCCCCTGTATGGCAGACCGTTTTGTGCTGACACTGGTGAATAACCGGGTGATGAGGCCGGAGGATTTCCAGGTGCAGGATAGCGGCGCTGTTCTGCTCACCGATGAGGGACGCAGACGTTTTCTGAAAGCGTGGCAGGAGCGGAAGCGGGACACCCTGACGCACCCCTATCTGAACGAAAAGCTAAGCTGGGGTATGGTTCCCTATATCCAGGCCCTGCTGCTGGCTCGCTGCCTCCGGGGGGATCTGGATGCCTACCCACCCTTTTTATGGAAGTGATTGTATGCTGGTGCTCATTACCTATGATGTCAATACCAACGATGCCGCCGGGAAAAAGCGTTTACGGCAGATAGCCAAAAAGTGTGTAGATTACGGCCAGCGGGTGCAGAACTCTGTCTTCGAATGCTCCCTGGATGCCGGTCAGTGCCGCAGCCTACAGGCAAAGCTGCTGTCCATTATAGACCCGGAAAAGGACAGCCTCCGTTTCTATTACCTGGGCAACAACTACGAAAAAAAGGTGGAGCATTTCGGTGCCAAGCAGACCTACCGCCCAGAGGATACCCTGATTGTCTGAGGGTGAAGCCCCAGTGCCCACCCA
>UROL01000010.1 GCA_900549495.1 uncultured Eubacteriales bacterium
CGCCGGAGGTAACGATCTTCACGTCCTCCTTCTTCTTGCCCACCACCTTCAGGGCATTTTGCAGCCCGGCCAGGGTGATGACGGCGGTGCCGTGCTGGTCGTCATGGAAAATGGGAATGTCGCATTTTTCCTTCAGCTTCCGCTCAATTTCAAAGCACCGGGGGGCGGAAATGTCCTCCAGATTGATGCCGCCGAAGGAGCCGGAGATAAGGTAAACCGCATTGACAAAGGCGTCCACGTCCTTGGTTTTGATGCACAGGGGGAAGGCGTCCACATCGCCGAAGGTCTTAAAAAGCACGCATTTGCCCTCCATCACCGGCATTCCGGCCTCGGGGCCAATGTCCCCCAGGCCCAGCACGGCGGAGCCGTCGGTAATCACGGCGCATAGATTATGCCGCCGGGTCAGCTGGTAGGACTGGCTCACGTCCTTCTGAATTTCCAGACAAGGCGCTGCCACCCCAGGGGTATAGGCCAGAGACAAATCATCCTTGGTCTGGGCGGGAACCGTGGCCGTCACTTCAATCTTTCCCTTCCACTGCCGGTGCAGCCGGAGAGATTCCTTTGCGTAATCCATAAATGCCTCCTGAATATTTTTTTATTTATTATACATGAAATCCCAAAAAAGTAAACCCAATTCCACCGGTTTGCTGCCTTTTCTGCCAGTGCCGTCCATGGGTCGAGGCCACCGAAACTGTCGGGCTCTGACCAGCAGAGAAGCCCGGAGCTGCACCCCCCAACTCGGGGCATTCCGGGCACCTGGGCTGAACAATACCCCCAGCTTTTTGCCCGCTGAAATGGGCCCCGGAGTGGGCTTTATTTATGAAATGACCATATAACCCAGAGACGTTAGTAAAAGAATTGACAAAACAAGACAAAAATGAAAAAATATTTCACAAAAAACAGCACAAAAGATTGGGGGTTTTGCCAGACGGAAATTGTCATTTTCAACTGGACAGAAGGTTATTTACGTGTTAAAATGTCTTCAGACCGAGTGAAAAGCCGCTGGCAACAAGGCCGGAGGGGCACTCAGTACAAAAATGGGATAGGATCCCGCATCATGAAAAGGAGTATCATTCAATGAAAAGAATCCTCGCTCTCGTTCTCGCAGTCGTTATGGTGATGAGCCTGGCTTGCGTCGCCTCCGCCGCTGACGTCAAGACCTACAAGGTCGGCTGCTCCATCTACACCTATGACGACAACTTCATGACCCTGTACCGCAACGAAATCCTGGACTACTTCAAGACCCTGGAAACCGACACTGTGAAGTACGACGTGACCATGGCCGACGGCAAGAACGATATGGCCGAGCAGACCAACCAGGTGCAGAACTTCATCCAGCAGAAGATGGATGTCATCATCCTGAACCTGGTCCAGACCTCCTCCGCCGACGCCATCATCGACATGGTGGTTGAGGCTGGCATCCCCCTGGTTCTGATCAACCGTGAGCCCCTGGCTTACGACAAGGACGGCAAGACCCTGGACGAAGCCTACGAAGGCATCCTGGACAACCCCACCGTCTGCTACGTCGGCGCTGACGCTCGTCAGTCCGGCACCTTCCAGGGCGAGATCGTTGCTTCCCTGGAGAACCACGGCGACATCAACGGTGACGGTGTCATCAACTACATCATGATCGAGGGCGACCCCGAGAACATCGACGCTCAGTATCGTACCGAGTTCTCCGTCAAGGCTCTGACCGACGCTGGCTACAAAGTCAAGTGCCTGGACGACCAGGTTGGTAACTGGCAGCAGGCCAAGGGCCAGGAGCTGACCGCCAATGCTCTGACCGCTCATGGCTACGACGTGGAAGTCGTCTTCTGCAACAATGACGGCATGGCTCTGGGCGCTGTGGCTGCTATCCAGGCTGCTGGCCGTATCGTCGGCGAAGACATCTATGTCCTGGGCGTTGACGCTCTGGAAGAGGCTGTTCAGCTGATCAAGGCTGGCGACATGACCGGCACCGTTCTGAACGACCACATTGGCCAGTCCCACAAGGCTGTTGACGTCGCTGTTGCTGCTCTGAACGGCGAAGAGATCGACAACTACTACTGGGTTGACTACGTGAAGGTCGATAAGGCTTACGCTGAGGCCAATTACTAAGCTACACCGTCAGCGATTCCATCGCAATGAACTCATAAACAAATGAGGGGCGACGGGTGGGTCTAACGGCTCACCCGTCCTTTCTTGATACAAAGGAGGTTCAACGCATGTCCGAGTATGTGCTGGAAATGACCGGGGTTTGCAAGTCCTTCCCTGGCGTGAAAGCATTGGATCATGCCCAGCTGCAGCTTCATCCCGGCAAGGTTCACGCTCTGATGGGCGAGAACGGTGCCGGTAAATCCACCCTGATGAAGTGTATGTTTGGCATCTATAAAATGGATGAGGGTCAGATTAAGATTGACGGGGAACCGGTGACCATTCGGGACTCCATGGACGCCCTGCAAAAGGGCATTGCCATGGTGCACCAGGAGCTGCAGCCCATTCCCGCTCGTACCGTGGGCGAGAATATCTTCCTGGGCCGCTATCCCATGAAGAAATTCCTGGGCTTCATCCCCATGATTGACCACGATAAGATGTACGCCGACACGGCAGAGCTGCTGAAAAAGGTGCGGATGAACTTTGACCCCAGGCAGAAGGTGGGCGAGCTGAGCGTTTCCCAGATGCAGTCTGTGGAAATTGCCAAGGCTGTCTCCGCCAACTGCCGGGTGCTGATTCTGGACGAGCCCACTTCCTCCCTTACCCAGAACGAGGTAGAGGCCCTGTTCCGGATTATCAAGGATTTGAAGGCCGAAAATGTTGCCATCGTCTATATCTCCCACAAGATGGACGAGATTCTTCGCATTGGTGACGAAGTGACCATCATGCGTGACGGCCAGTACATCGGCACCTGGGAAGCCAAGGATTTGACCACGGATAAAATCATTACCAAGATGGTGGGCCGGGAGCTGACCAACCTCTATCCCCCCCGGGAGAATGTGGTGGGCGACGAAATCCTGCGGGTGGAGAACTTCACCTCCATCAACCCCAAGAGCTTCCGCAATGTCAATTTCACCCTGCACAAGGGCGAAATCCTGGGCGTGGGCGGCCTGGTGGGCGCACAGCGTACCGAGCTGATGGAGGGCCTGTTCGGCATCCGTTCCCATGAGCAGGGCACCATCTACTATAAGGGCAAGGAAATGAAGGTTGACCGCCCCAAGGATGCCATCGACAACGGTGTTGCCCTCCTGACGGAAGACCGCCGGGGCAGCGGCATCATGGGTGTGCTTAGCGTAGCGGATAATATTTCCATTTCTTCCCTGCAAAAGTATCTGGACTTTGGTATTTCCATCAACAATAAGAAGGTGGAGAATCTGGTGCAGGATAATGTTCACAAGATGAACATCAAAACACCCTCCTCCAAGACCCTGATTAAATCCCTCTCCGGCGGCAACCAGCAGAAGGTGCTGATTGGTCGTTGGCTGGCAAATGACCCGGATGTGTTGATTCTGGACGAGCCTACCCGAGGCATCGACGTGGGCGCAAAGTACGAAATCTACTGCATTATTGCGGAGCTGGCAAAGCAGGGTAAGGGCATTATTATGATTAGCTCCGAAATGAGCGAGCTGATTGGTATGTCCGACCGCATTATGGTCATGTGCGACGGCCGGGTGACCGGCTTCGTGGATGGGAAAGAGGCAACCCAGGAGAACATCATGGCATTGGCCACACAGTTTGAGTGAGCGAGCGGAGGCTAGACATAATGAATGGAACAAGATTGAAACAACAAAATGTTGGTACGAAAACCTGGGATGTCATCAAGGGCAATCCCATTGCGGTGATTCTGGTCCTGGCGGCCATTGTTGTTGGCTGCGTGGTGGACAATTTCTTCTCTTGGGGCAACCTGAGTAACCTGCTGAGCAATACGGCAGTTCGTTTCCTGATTGCTCTGGGCGTGTCCGGCTGTCTGATTACCAAGGGCACTGACCTGTCCGCCGGTCGTCAGGTGGGCCTGGCTGCCTGCCTGGCCGGTATCCTGTGCCAGAGAGGCGACTACACCGGCCGTATGTGGAAGAGCGTTCCCGAGATGAACATCTTCCTGGTGATGCTGATTGTGGTGGCTATTGGCGCTGTGGTGGGCCTGATTAACGGCCTGATTATTGCCAAGCTCCATGTGCCCCCCTTCATTGCAACCCTGGGTACCCAGACCATTATCTACGGCATCGCCCTGGTGGTGACCGATGCCCAGCCCATCGGCGGCTTCCAGAAGGTGTATACCAAGCTGATTACCGGCCGTGTGGGCAATGTCCGTGGCTTCCACATTCCATACCTTGCCTTCGTGGCATTGGTTTTCGGCCTGCTGTTCTGGTTCATCTATAACAAGACCCGGCACGGCAAGTATATGTACGCCATCGGCGGCAACGAAGTGGCTGCTGAGGTCTCCGGCGTCAACACCGCCAAGACCACCATTTGGATTTACATCACTGCCGGTATCATGTATGCCTTCGCTGGCTATCTGCTGGCCGGTAAGTCCGGCGGCTCCTCCGCCAGTATGGGTACCGGCTACGAGCTGGAAGCCATCGCAGGCTGTACCATCGGCGGTGTCTCCACCACCGGCGGTATCGGTACCGTCCCCGGCATCCTGGTGGGTGTGCTGGTGTTTGAGCTGCTGAAGATTATTCTGCAGTTCCTCAGCGTCAACCCCTACTACAACTACATTGTGCAGGGCCTGGTCATTGTTGTGGCCGTTGCTCTGGACATCCGGAAGTACCTGGCGAAGAAGTAATGAACCAGCAGGAGCTTCAGGAGAAGGAGCGGCTTTTGGAGGAAAAGGAGCAGGCATTGAACCAGCGGGAAAAGCAGCTGGACGCATTCTCTGCTGCCATGGATGCCAAAAAGAAGCAGCTGTACGGAAAGCTTCCCATAACAGTCAAGCAGGTGGACTGCATCCTCTGGATATCCTGCGGCCTGCTGGCCGCAGTGGTGGTGCTGATTATCCTGGAAGCTACCGGAATCTTCAAAATTGGATAAAATAGGTGCTGCCTCCCTAGCCGGGGGCAGCACCTGCTATTTTGGTGCGGCTTTTGCGGAAAGGTTGCCCCAAAGGCAGGGGGGCGGCTCCTGTTGCAGCGCAGTGGGGCTTTTTCGCAGCCCAAGGGGGAGGGCTTATGGCGCTTCCCCTCTTTTTGTTGCAAATTGCCGGAAAAGGGGCCGGAAAAGCCGGGAAAATCTGTTGGAAACTTTTGGGATAAATATTGCATTTTCTGCTGTAGTGTGCTATATTTTATTGTTGAGAGTAAAGAAATCCAACAAAAAAGAAGGAGAGCAATGTATGCCATCTCAGGATAAAATCAGAAATATAGCCATCATCGCCCACGTCGACCATGGTAAGACTACCCTGGTGGACGAAATGCTGAAGCAGGGCGGCATTTATCGTGAAAATCAGGCCACTGTAGACCGGGTTATGGACTCCGGCGACTTGGAGCGGGAGCGGGGCATTACCATTCTGGCCAAAAATACCTCCGTCCACTACAAGGACTACAAGATTAACATTGTGGATACCCCGGGCCACGCCGACTTCGGCGGCGAGGTGGAGCGTATCCTGAAAATGGTCAACGGCGTTATCCTGCTGGTGGATGCTGCCGAGGGCCCCATGCCCCAGACCCGCTTCGTGCTGCAAAAGGCACTGGAGCTGGGCCACAAGGTGATTGTGGCTGTGAACAAGGTGGATAAGCCCGATGCCCGCGTCCACGAGGTGATGGACGAGGTTCTGGAGCTGCTGCTGGATTTGGATGCCACCGACGAGCAGTTCAACAGCCCCACCATCTTCTGCTCTGGCCGTCAGGGCACCGCTTCCTACAGCCCCGACGAAATGGGCACCGACCTAAAGCCCCTGTTTGAGACCATCATCCAGTATATCGATGCTCCCCAGGGCGATGCCAACGCTCCCCTGCAAATGCTGGTTTCCTCCATCGACTACAATGAGTACGTTGGCCGTATCGCCGTGGGCCGGGTGGAGCAGGGCGTGATTAAGGTCAACCAGGATGTGATTATCTGCGACTACCACGACCCCAGCGTGAAAACCAAGGGCAAGGTGGTGGCCCTGTATACCTTCGACGGCCTGGGCAAGACCCCCATTCAGGAGGCCAGCGCCGGTGAAATCGTGGCCCTGTCCGGTATGGCAGACATCACCATTGGCCGCACTCTGTGCGCCCCCGAGGCGGTGGAGCCCCTGCCCTTTGTGAAAATCAGCGACCCCACCATCGAAATGACCTTCGCCGTCAACGATTCTCCCTTCGCCGGAAAGGAAGGCAAGTTCGTCACCTCCCGGAACCTCCGGGATCGGCTGGAAAAGGAGCTGCTGAAGGACGTTTCCCTGCATGTGTCCGAGCAGGGCACCGATGCCTTCAATGTGGCTGGCCGGGGCGAAATGCACCTGTCCATTCTCATGGAGACCATGCGCCGGGAGGGCTATGAGTTCTCCGTGTCCACCCCCCGTGTCCTGACCAAGGAGATTGACGGCAAGGTCTGCGAGCCCATCGAGCGGATGGTTGCCGACGTGCCCGAGGAATGCATGGGCTCCGTCATTGAGAAAATGGGCCGCCGCAAGGGCGACCTGGTGAGCATGACCCCCATGGGCAGCCGCTATCGTCTGGAGTTCCTGGTTCCCTCCCGGGGCCTGTTCGGCTACCGCAACGAGTTCCTGACGGATACCCGGGGCGAGGGCATCATGTCCTCCGTGCTGGACTCCTACGCCCCCATGAAGGGCGAAATTGAGCGCCGCCTCACCGGCTCCCTGGTGGCCTTCGAAACCGGCGAGGCCGTGGCCTATGGCCTGGCTGCCGCTCAGGAGCGTGGCCAGCTGTTCATCACCCCCGGTACCCCGGTGTATGCCGGTATGGTTATCGGCGTTTGCAGCCGGAATGAGGATATGACCGTTAACGTCTGCAAGCGCAAGCAGCTGACCAATATGCGTGCCGCCGGTTCCGACGAAGCAACCCGGCTGACACCCCCCAGAAATATGTCCCTGGAGCAGTGCCTGGAATTCCTGGCGGACGACGAGCTGCTGGAATGCACTCCCAAGAGCCTACGCATCCGCAAGCGGGAGCTGGATCACGCCGCTCGTATGCGTGACCTGATGAAGAAGCGCGCCAAGGAAAACTGATGAGACGGCTTCGAGAAATTGCAATCCTGCTGCTGTTGGCACTGCTGCTTCCTCTGGGAGCCGCTGGGGCAGAGCAGCCGGAGGAGCAGCACTTCGTGCTGACCTTTGTGGGAGACTGCACCCTGGGTGCAACGCCCAGCCTGTTTTCCGCAAAGCTGGGGCTGGTGGAGATTGTGGGGGAGGATTATGGCTATCCCTTCCGCAATGTGCAGCAGTATTTTTCAGAGGATGACGGCACCTTCATCAACCTGGAGGGGCCGCTGACAGACCAGGGCTACCCGGCAAAGAAGCGCTTTGCCTTCCGTGGGCCCAGCAGATTCATCAACATTCTGACCCAGAGCAGTGTGGATGTGGCAAGCGTTGCCAACAATCATGCTCGGGACTATGGCCAGGTGGGCTATGAATCCACGCTGTCGCTGCTTCAAGAGGCACAGATACCCTATGTGGAGCATGAGAAGACCAGCCTGTTTACCCTGGAATGCGGCTTGAAGGTTGGAATGTATGGCATGACGTACCAGCGGATGGATGAGAAGCAGATGGTGGATGCCATTGCCTCATTGCGGAAGCAGGGGGCGGAGTTGGTGATTGTGGCAGCCCATTGGGGCAGCGAGGGTAGCTATCGATGCAATGAGGAGCAGAGAAGGCTGGCCCACGCCGCCGTGGATGCCGGTGCAGACATTGTGTGGGGGAGCCATCCCCATGTGCTGCAGGGCATGGAATCCTATGGCGATGGAGTCATTTTCTATTCCCTGGGGAATTTCAGCTTCGGCGGAAACGGTGCCCCGGATGATTACGATTCGGTGCTGGTGCAGCAGGAGGTCATTCGCTCTGTAGACGGCACGGTTCGGTTGGGGCAGCGGACGCTGGTTCCGGTTTGCATCAGCTCCGAGCCAGGGTATAATAATTTTCAGCCCACTCCCTATGAAAAGGACTCAGAGGAATACCTCCGTGTTCTGTCAAAGCTAAATGGCACATTTCAATAAATAATGGAAGCCCGAACCTTTTTGATAAGGTTCGGGCTTTGCTTATGGGGATTAGCCTACCTGGTTTTCGTAGGTGAATATGTCACTGGCGGCTTCCATTTCGAAATAGGCCTCCAGGATATCCTGGGCCACGGGAGCCAACCAGGCGCCGTGGGCGGCCTTTTCACCATAGACGGCCACGGCGATTTCCGGGTCCTCCATGGGGGCGAAGCAGATAAATGCGGCATGGTCAGAGCCGCCGGAGGAGTGCTGGGCGGTTCCGGTCTTGGCGCACACGGCCACGGGGAAGGGCTTCGGGTCCTGCTGGCCGCCGAAGTACTTGTTGGCAGTACCGCTGACATCCGTGACCACCTTCCGCATACCGGTCATATAAACCTCGTAGGTGTCATAGGAAATGTCCATTTTGCTTACGATTTCCGGCTCGTTCTGCTTAATCAGCGTCCGGTAGTCAGAGGAGGCCACCCGGTTCAGGAAGGTAGCCCGGTACCGGGTGCCCCGGTTTGCCAGGGTGCATGCGTACACACACAGCTGCAGGGGGGTATAACGGTTCTCGGACTGGCCGATGGCGGTAAGAACACGGTCACCGGCGTTCCAGGTGGCATCCGGGCCGGTATAGGAGGCGGCCTTACTGGTGGGGTTGGAGCGCCAGCCGGTTTTCTCGGTAAGCTCGATGCCTGTGGGCTCGCCCAGGCCGAAGCCCTTGGCGGTTTCGTCCATCATTTCCCAGGTGAGCCGGTAGCCCAGCTCATAGAAGAAATAGTTGCAGGACACCTTCAAAGCATCGGTGGCGTCGATGGTGCCGTGGGTAGCGTACACGGAGGAGTACAGCAAGCACTGGGGGCTGAAGCCTTCCAGCCTGGTGAACACACCCTCGTCCTTAATGGTTTCCATATAGCCCAGAATCCGCTCGCCTTTTTTGTTGGTGTGCTCCATGGCAGAAACCAGGGTGCACATCTTGAAGGTGGAGCCGGGGGCGTAGGCAGCGCCGAAGGCCCGGTTGAAGAAGGGCTTCAGGGGGTCGGACATGATGTCGTTCCAGTCCTGGTTCATGGTGGACAGGTTGAAGGTGGGGTAGCTGGCGCAGGCCAGAATCTCGCCGGTCTTCACCTTCATAACGATTACGGCGGCACCCTCGGCATCCAGGCCGGTGCTTTCGCCGGTGGCAAGGTTGATTTCCGGGTTCACCATGTTCTGCATGACCTCGGTCAGGGCGTCCTCAGCCACCTTTTGCAGGGTGATGTCGATGGTGGTTTCCACGTTGTTGCCGGCAATGGGCTCCTTGCCCTCCAGATAGGACTGGCGGACAATGGCACCCTCTTTGGATACCACGTCCAGTCGGCTGCCGTCGATGCCGTGGAGGTATTCCTCGAAGGCCTCTTCAAAGCCGGACTGGCCGATGTAGGCATCCATGGAATAGCCCTGTTCCTTGTATTTGTTCCAGTCGTCGTTGTCCATGCCGCCCATGTAGCCCAAAATGTGGGCGGCGTATTTGGTGTGGTATTCCCGGACGGTGGAGGATTCCACCATCAGGCCCGGGGTATTCAGCTCCAGAATGGCGGACAGGTTTTCACTGGACACGTCCTCGATGAAGGTGTAGTTGGGCAGGTTGGTCACGCCTCGCAGGTCGAACTCATAGCGCAGGCCAATGACGCCCCGGGCATCCTCGTCAGACCAGTCCTCTGGCAGCTCATAGCGCTCCCGCATACGCTCAATCAGCAGCGGGGCAGTAACGTCCGGGTCCAGCCCCCAATCCACCATGAAGGTCCGGAAGTAGCGCTGCCAGGAGTCATTGTAGCTGTCCAGGGTGTAGACAAAGGGCCGGGTAGAGGAGATGGGGAAGTGGTCGTTGTGCGGAACTCCCAGCTCCTGGCACTTTTTCAGCAGGTTATACAGGTACTGGTTGCGGTTGTCCGCAGATTTGATAACATAGTGGTTGAATACCAGGTCATAGCTGGCCCGGTTGCCCACCAGCACATTGCCGTTGCGGTCCAGGATATCGCCCCGGGCGGCACGGACAGTGGTGATGGTGGAATAGGTAGTTGCGTTGTCGGTATTGCCTTTGGTTTCAATGATCTGTAGGGAAAAGAGCTTCGTAGCATACAGGAACATGAGAAAGCCAAAAAGGCCCAGCAGCACATAAGAGCGAAAACGGGTCATTCTTTCCATGTGTAGCCTCCAATTTGACCAATGCGATGAATCAATGCGTAAAGCGGGAACATAACGGCTGCGGTGTACAGACCGCATAGGAAGAAGCGGGAGAACCGGTACCACCGGGTCAGGTCCAGGAAGAGCCCAACCACATACAGCCCAATTTCATACAGCACTGCCGCACTCCCGGCGCACAGCACAATGGAGCCCCGGCTGCGGTGCCACACCGCCTGGCGCAGCAGGGAAGCTGCCAGCCCCAGGATGGTCAGCATGGCCACCACATAGGGCCCCGGGGCAGAGCCGGAGAAATAATAGATGCAGGAGGCAACGAGAATAAATACGCTGCCCACCTCACAGCCCTCGATAACGGCAATCAGCAGCATGGCGGCCACGGCCAGGTCGGTGGTGGCCCCCAGGATGGAGATACGGCTCATAATGCTGTCCTGGAGCACCAGGCACAGCAGACATGTGACGATATAGCCCGTCCAGCGCAGCAGGCGGAGCCATTGCAGCCGGGTGAAATGCAGGGGCTTGAAGAGGCTTACCCGCCGCCCATCCGGCCGGAATTCGGGATAGATGGTGCGGCGCACCCGCTTCTGCTTTTGCTTGGGCCGGGGGCGCTTGGCCGGGGCCCTGGCGGGACGCTTGCCCGGGGCGGCCTTCTTCCGGCGGGGCCTGGGTTCATTGGGCATCAGCGGACCCTCCATCGGTTTGTACGGTAATGGTCTCGGTTTCGGTGCGGAAATTCGTCACGATGAAAATCTGCTCCAGAGAGCTGATATCCGCAGCGGGCTTCAGCACGGCGTACTTGGCCACGCCGGTCTCCTTGAAGCCGGCATCCACCACCTTGCCCAGCACCAGTCCCCGGGGGTACACGGTGGAGCCGGAGGTAACCACCTGGTCCTTGTTCCGGATGATGGAGGAGGAGGGCAGGTAGTCCATTTGCAGGTATTTTTCATTTCCTTCGATATAGCCGCCGCTGACCATTCCGTTGTAGCCGGAGGTGGTGATGGTGGCGGAAATTTCCAGGGTGGAGTCCAGCACCGTTTTTACCACGGCAAAGTTGGGGCCCACCTGGGTCACCAGACCCACCACCTCGCCCACGGCGGTGATGGCAACCATGTTCTCGGCAATGCCGGAGGTGCTGCCCCGATTGATGGTGACGGTGTTGGACCAGTCGGTGGAGCTCCAGCCGATGATATAGGCATCCACCAAATCATAGGTGTCGTGGCTGTCCTTGAAGCTCAGCTGGCTACGCAGACGGGTGTTCTCACGCTCGGTGGCGTCGGCCTTTCGGGCGGCGTCCTCCATGTTGGCAATCTGGGCCTTTAGCGCTTCGTTCTCCGCCTCCAGCGCCTCATAGCGGAACATGTAGCTATAGTACCGCTCGGCGGTTTTGGTCAGGGAGGTAGCCGCTGCCCGGAAGGGGGCCAGAGCACCCTGCACCATCAGCTCCGGCAGACTTTTGTTGGTCAGGCCCGCCATCACAGCCAGCACGGCAGTGAGCAGCACCGCCAGAATGATGATGATTTTCAGCTTGGTATTGAACAGATGCCGCATATTATCCCTCCCAGATGCCGAAATCCCGCAGCACCTGTCCCAGGTGGCACACGGGCAGCCCCATCACGTTGTAGTAGTCGCCCTGAATGTCTGTGCAGAACAGGGCGGCACCGCCCTGAATGCCGTAGGCTCCGGCCTTGTCCATGGGCTCGCCGGTGTCTACATAGTGGGCAATCTCCCCCGGGGTCAGGGCACGGAAATGCAGTGTGGTGACTTCGGTGAAGGTCTCCCGGGCATCGTCCGTCAGCACGGTGCAGCCGGTCATCACCTGATGCTCCCGACCGGAGAGCTTGGTGAGCATTTCAATGGCGGCCTCCCGGCTGTGGGGCTTGCCCAGCACCTCACCGGCGCACACCACAATGGTGTCGGCGGCAATCACCACGTCTCCCGGCTCTCTGGGGATGGCCAGGGCCTTGCAGCTGCTTACCCGGGCAACCTCGTCACCGGGGCGCTTGGCGGGGTCCATGGTCTCGTCAATATCCGCCGCCCGGACGGAAAAGGGCACCCCAAACAGCCCCAGCAGCTCCCGCCGCCGGGGGGAGCCGGAGGCCAATATCAGTTCTTTCATAGCAGTACCTCTTAAAATTGAATTGTCCCTTACTCCACGCCCCGCAGGTACAGGCCCCGGGTGCAGAAGCCGGGCTCGAAGGGGGTGGGGGTGACGTATTCGCTGAGAACCCGGTTGACCTCCCGACTGTTCTCGGTGGTGAAATACAGCCGAATGGCCCATAGGCCCAGCCGGGCCAGATCGTTCTGCCGGTCCAGCCAGCTCAGCTTCTTTCCATTGAGCAGCACACTGCGGCAGCTGTCGCCGTCCTTGATAATGGGGAACTCCGCCCCGGTGCGGTCTGTGAGCTTCACCGGCGCAGTGCCGCAGGTGCATTCCCCGGCCCGGTTGCGAATCAGGCAGTGCTCCGTTATCATCAGGGGCAGCCGCCCATAGGCGATAATCTCCGTGGGCAGAGCCTTGCTCACGTCCCGAATCTGGGGCAGGGTCATCTCAAAGCTCAGGCAGGTGGAGGCCAGCTCCATTTTCTGCAAATAGTTGGCGGCGGCGGAATTGAATACATTCAGGCCGAAGTCCCCATGCATTCGCATACCGGCCTCTTTGGCGGGAATCACCAGGCCGTAATTGCCGATGAGCACATCCCGGATGCCCAGATTGCGTACCTTTTCCAGGTCACTGCGGAGCTTGGGCAGCTCCCCATCGTGGACAATCCGGGGCAGCACGGCTGCCACACGGCCCCGCTGGCCCAGCACCTGGCACAGGGCCTCGTCCTGGGTGAGCAGATGCAACGGCACATACAGCATGGCGGTTTCGGTGTTCACCAGGGCGGGGGTCAGCTGCTCCCGGGTGGTTACCTGGATGGTCAGGCCGGGGAGCTTGGTATTGCCTCGATAATTGGGCACGGTTTTAACCCCCCGGAGCTGCCGCTCCACGGTTCTGCCCCGAATGGCGGTGAGCCGGTTTAATAGCTCCCGGCGCATGGCGTTTATCGCCGAGGCGGGCACCGTCAGGCCGGGGTCAATGTGGGTGCGGATTTCGATGCAGCGGTAGGGGGTGCCGCCGGTTTTGGACAGCCACTGGCTCAGCACCTGGCCGGACAGGGCAACAGCCCGGGCCAGCTCCGGCTTGGGCCCGGCTACGGAGCAGCTCCGACCCTCCGGGTCCACCACCGTCAGGCTGCATCCATCCACGGTGACGGCACACTGAAATTTAATATCCACCAGGGAGGTCTCCCCGGATTCATAGGTCTGCCGGGCCCGCTGGAGCCAGGCTGGGTCGTCCCGGGTATCCTCCCGGGTGCCGAACATCTTCTGGTCAATCCGCCCGGTGTAGTAGCCGTTGGTGAAGCCCTGACGGTTGAAGGCGGTATACAGGTCGTCCATCATCTCCTGGGTCACCTGACCCTGGTCGATGGCCTTGCGGTAGACACCGGTGACGGTGGCCACATATTCCGGCCGCTTCATCCGACCCTCCAGCTTCAGGGAGGCCACTCCCATCTCTTCCAGCTCTTTTACATAGTGCACCAGGCAGTTGTCCTTCAGGCTCAGGGGATACCGGCTCTCCCACCGGCCATAGCCGTAGCTCTGGCGGCAGGGCTGGGCGCAGCGCCCCCGGTTGCCGGAGCGCCCGCCAATCATGGCGGAGAGATAGCACTGGCCGGAATAGCACATGCAAAGGGCGCCGTGGCCGAATACCTCAATTTCAATGGGGGAATTCTGGCAGATGTAGCGGATTTCCTCCCGGGTCAGCTCCCGGCTGAGCACCACCCGCTGCATACCCATGGCGGCGCACAGCAGCACCCCGGCCAGGGAGTGTACCGTCAGCTGGGTGGAGCCGTGCACCGGCACCTCTGGGGCAATCTGGCGGCACAGCTGGGCCACCCCCAGATCCTGCACAATATAAGCATCCACACCCGCCTCTGCGGTTTTGCGAATCAGCTCGGCCACGGACTTGAATTCCCGGTCTGTGACCAGGGTGTTTAGCGTCAGGTGCACAGCGACACCCCGGACGTGGCAGTATTTCAGCGCCTCACCCAGGGTTTCCAATGTGAAGTTCTTTGCGCCCTGGCGGGCGTTAAAGGTTCCGATGCCCAGATACACCGCATTGGCTCCGTTCTGCACGGCAGCCCGCAGCGCATCCATAGACCCGGCAGGGGACAGTAATTCCAGCATATATTTTCTCTCCGTATGGTATACTTAGGCACATTATAGCACAAACCCATCGGCATTTCCACCCTTTGAAGGCATTTTACGAAAAATTAAAGATTTCCGTTTCCGCTAAATTTTCCCTGGGCCACCGGTGTACTGCGGGAGAGAAACAAAGGTATTCTCTGCACAGCCGGCGGCAGCGCCATAGCCTCCTAGAATGGCGGCTCGGATGGCCCGCTTCAAAAAAATACAAATTTCCAGAAAAAAGTGTTGACAAATCCGCTTCCCCATTATATAATATCAAAGCTGTCAGGGAACAGCCCAATACATTCGCTGCTATAGCTCAGCCGGTAGAGCGCATCCTTGGTAAGGATGAGGTCGGCGGTTCGAATCCGCCCAGCAGCTCCAAAAAGCATCGAAAACTTCGGTTTTCGATGTTTTTTTGTTGGAAAAACGTATTTTTATGTGTGGGTCAAAATGTGGGTCAACTGCCTGACCCACACCGTGACCCACACGGGGAAATGCGCGGAAAGGTTGAAAGATGAGCGGACGGAAAAGCCGTTATTCTGAAAGGCCTTTTCTTTGTTTCGCCGCGTTCTTGTATTTTGCGGCAGGATATGCTACAGTACCTGCCGTTGATTCTTTCTGCCTCTTACGAGGCTGTGCGAGGTATTTATGAAGCTGTTACGATGGTGTAAGGCCAACGCCATGCCGGTGATTGCGGTGCTGGCCGCGGCGGTGACGGCGGTGTTCGTGCCGCCTGACGCGGCCTATCTTGGCTACTACGATGTGAAAACGCTATCCTGCCTGCTGTGCGTGCTGGCGGTGGTGGGTGCGCTGCGCCGCGTGGGACTGTTTCCTCTGCTGGCGCAGAGGCTGGTGCAGGTGTTCCACACCACCCGCGGCGCGGTGACGGCGCTGGTAGGTATCACGCTGGTGGGCTCCATGCTGCTGACCAACGACACGGCACTGCTGGCGTTCCTGCCCCTCAGCTGGTTTGTGCTGGAGCGCACCGGCCAGACGAAATGGACGGCGCTGACGTTCATTCTGCAGAACTGCGCCGCCAACCTGGGCGGTATGCTGACGCCCTTCGGCAATCCCCAGAACCTGTATCTGTTCAACCACTACAACATCCCTAACGGGGAATTCCTGTCCATTATGCTGCCGCCGTTCCTGCTGTCCACGGCGCTGATCCTGCTGTGCTGTCTGTTTCTGCCCTGTGAAGGGCTGACTGTCCCCCGGCAGGAGACACTGCCGGACAAGCGTCGTACTGCGGTATACGGCGTACTGTTCTGCGTGGCGGTGGCTATGGTGCTGCGGGGAATCCCCTACTGGCTGGGACTGCTCGTTATCGTGATGGCTCTGCTGGTGCTGGATCGCCGTGCGCTGCTGGGCGTGGACTGGGGACTGCTGGTGACGTTTGCGGCGTTTTTCACCTTTTCGGGCAACATGGCGCGGATTGAGCCGGTGCGTGAGCTGTTCCGGAAGCTGCTCACCCACGGGGCCATGCCGGTGGCGGCACTGACCAGTCAGGTCATCAGCAACGTACCGGCAGCCATCCTGCTGAGCCGGTTCACCGACGACTATCGAGGACTGCTGGTGGGCGTGAATATCGGCGGCGCGGGGACGCTGGTGGCGTCACTGGCCAGCCTGATCACTTTCCGGGAATACACAAAGCACGTCAAGGGGCGGACAGGGCGGTTCATGGTGCTGTTCTCCGCCATCAGCTTCGGTTTTCTAGGCGTCCTGTTGGTAGCCATGACACTCTGGATGCGGTGAAATGAGTAAACTAGAGCTCCTGCCCCATGGGCAGGAGCTCTAGTTTGTTATTGTGGTGCAGTTTGATCAGCTCACATCACCTGTGCCATAAAGCTGCCCATGGTCTGTGCTGCTTCGTCCTGCTTCTGGCGGGTGGCGTGGGTGTAGGTTCGTAGGGTGAAGCCCGCGTCGTAGTGCCCCAGCATACTGCTGACGGTTTTCACATCCACACCGTTTTGCAGGGCCAGTGTGGCAAAGGTGTGCCTGAGATCGTGGAAGCGTATGTGCGGCAGCCCGGCATCTTTCAGAATTTTCTTGTGCAGGTTTACGATGGAATCGGGGTGATACATCTCTCTTGTGATGGGTGATGGGAACATATATGGGTTGTCGGGGTGCTTTTTATGTTCGGCAATCAGCAGGTCAACAGCCTCCTGTGGAATACTGACCTTTCTGACCGATGTTTCTGTCTTAGGACGGGACAAGGTCAGTTCGCCGTTGGGATTTTTGACATACTGCTTGCTGACGGAGATGGTTTTGTTGGTGATGTCGAGGTCACTCCACAGGAGAGCGGTCAGCTCGCCCTTGCGCAGTCCACTGACCAGTTCCAGATAGAACATGGGCAGCAGCCCCCGTTTTTCTGCGGCGTCGAGGTAGGTCTTGATGTGTTCCGGCTGGAGGATCTGCATCTCGAATTTCTGTACTTTCGGCGCGATGCAGTCCTCAGTGGGGTTGCGGAGGATCAAGCGCTCCTTCACGGCACGGTTCAGTGCGTTGTGGAGCATCAAGTGCAGGCTGCGTACAGTGGTGCTGCTGAGACCCGGATTGCCGTGTCCGCTCTTGCGGTTGGTGCGGCCACTTTCCATCAGCTCTTTGTAGAGTTTTTGCAGGTCGTGGGCGGTCAGCTTCGTGAGCTTGATGCTGCCGATGCGAGGGATGGCGTACTGCTCGATCATTAGGTGGTAGCGGTCCGCCGTGGCGACACGGACATTTGGCTTGGCGTAGATGTCGTACCAGCTCCGCAGCCATGTGGCCACGGTGTATTCGTCGGCGCGGCTGACATCGACGCCTTTGGTGGCCTCCATGGCGGCGGCCAGCTTCGCCTTACACTCCGCTTGGGTCTTGCCCAGGACATTTTTGATGATGCGCTTGCCGGTCTCCGGGTTATAGCCAGCGGTGTAGCGGCCCTCCCACCGGCCATCTTTGCGCTTGCGGATGTTGCCCTCGCCGTTGGCGCGTTTCTTGGACATGGAATCAACTCCTTTGCTTTTGTTAGCCAACATACATACCACAAAGCTACCCAAATAGCTACTACTTTTTTGAAAAAGGAGGCCCTGCTCAATTGAGCAGGGCCTCACAGCATTGGTTGCGGCAGTTTTGAACTGGCATCCGTGTGTTTGTATACGTTACATTTTAAGTGTCGGGGATAGACTTTGCAGCTCCAAGAGATGCGTGTACGCGGGTTCAATAATTCGTTGGTTCCGAGCAGCAAGATACACTTGATAAAACCTTCTTTGTGTTGCATCTAAGAAAGGCACTTTCTCGATGAAAGCACATATCTCGTCCATATTGATCCTTGGAGCCATCCGCATGACAGCATCATTACAGTCTTGATTTTCTGCTGCCTGCAGAAAATCATAGTAGTTGATTTTTCTGCCATTGAGCTTAATTGCCGATGTTGGGAAACGGAATATTCTCGCGTTCAATTCGTCGCCATTGTTGAGCACGGTGTTCATGATGCGTTCATCGGCTTGCGGCAGAAGACAGCTTCCGCAGTCAAAAACAGGTGCCAGTGTAGCAGATTTTGTTTCATCATGGTACAGGAAGCCCCAGTTTCCGTTGTGGCGGTCAAAGTTACCCAGAAAGGCATCAATTACGAACACATCCCAAAAATGCTTCAGTAGTATAGCCGGGTCAATGTAACACTGCTTTTCAATGGTATCCAGAATATCACTCAATTCCGTACCGGCACCGCCGTGTTCGGAGTCTATGACTGTATTCTTGATGGAGCAGAAATCGAACAATCGACTTCCGTCCGCGGTGAAATCTTTGCAGGCGCAGACGATTTTACTTTTTCCTCCGACCTCGAAGGTCCCGAGGATCGTCTTCTGCGCAGGAATACCTACCATGTTGAATGTGGTGCTGGCAATATGCTCACTGATGCAGCTGTTGGTATAAGAGAGTTCCGTCTGCTTGTTCTCTCCAGAGGGAGGGAACTTCAGCATATACGGTTCGCCCTCATATTCTATCGCAATTTTCTTGCCGTTGGCTCCATTATATACCCGGTCATATAATCGCCTGCAGTTTGTAAAGTCTGGCAATTTTTATCACCTCCACAAATACTTTTGCCGCAGATAATCTGCCTGTGCCGGTGTAATTGCGCTGTCATCGATCTCTGCGGCGTTGATACTTCCGTATAGCTCGCCCCACAGGCAGTCTAAAATCGTGGATCCGTTTTTTAGCCCATCTTTATAGGCATCCAAATCGTGCTGGAGATATGGCGGGAGACCGCATTCCCAAGAACGCTCTTTCATTGCGTTGACATCCTCGATGCTATCCTTGGATAGCGCAGCATTTTTCATCATATCTGGATCCATCGCTGCAGCCTCCTCCGTCCTTGTTTAGTGATATTTTACCACAGATGATGTCTGTATAGCAATATTGCTTCCACTTAATTATGCTCCTATAACAAGCCGAAGATGTTGCCGTTCTTTGAAAGACCTTTTTATTGTCTACAGCAGCGCAGAATATGGACGGTTATAACCATCTCATGTTGTGACTCTGCTGTTCCTCATGGTCGTTCCATTTGTGGCCCAGGGCCATCTTCTTTTCGCGCAAGCGCTGTAGGCGCTTGCGGTCGATGTGGATACCTGCGGGCACGGCGGGGTGCGGTGCATTATCTCGGAAAATGTTGCCCATGTGGTGAAGTAGGCGTGTGGCAGAGAGTAGGATGTTGGGTGGCGGCAGGTCCTTCTCCTGCTCCATGCGGTCGAGGAAATATCCAGCGTAGGCGTGGCCGTTCTGCGCCGCTACGGAAAACCAATGTTGTGCTTCATTTTCATTCCTGGGAACGCCCTCACCCATGAGGCAGAGCTTCCCCAGCAGATACTGCGCATAGGGATTGGCCTGCTCCGCTGCCTGCTCCAAGTACGCCGCCGCTTTTACGGTATCCCTGGAAATGTTTTCTCCGGCTAAATACTCCTTGACTAAACGGTAGGCGGCGTACTCGTGACCACCGTTTGCCGCCTGCTGCAGCCAGTAGAGACCTTTCGCTGGATCGTGGATATCAGGATCATCCGAGAGGTACAGCTTCCCCAAGGCATATTGGGCGTCTGGTAACTCCTGCGCCGACAACTCCAGCCAGCGTTTTGCTTGCTCTGCATCCGGTACCAGCAATCCATCATCACGGAACAGCAGTCCCATAAGGTATTGCGCGTGAGGGTCGCCTTGGCGGGCGATCTGCTCCAGCTCCGCAGCAGCACGGTCCCGTTCCTCCAGGGGCATGTTTTCGTCAGCAATGATTTTCCGCAGCTCCCAACAGTCATAGGACATCGTGCGGTCATCCAGTTGCTCATCCTCCTGCTGCATTGCCGTGTCCTCGAAGGACATACGGCCCTGGCGAATATGCTCTGCCTCACGGATGACCGCGTTCTTGATTTGCCGAAATTCCTTTTGCTGTGACAGCGGTGGACGCTGCCGCTGCTGCTCGGAATAGTAGTTGTTGAGCCGGCATTGCAGCTCCCACCATTTTTGGTAGCACTCGTTGACCACGGGTAGCTCCGTCATGGCATCGACCACTGCGTCCACAAGTTGTTTCATGGGTTTGGGCAGGTAGCCGTAGACTTTCTTTCCCTGCACATCATTCATCTTCTGCGACAAGTCCCAAAGCCCTCTCTCTGCATCCGGACAGATGCAGAGCCTGTCCCGCATACGCTGGGCCAGCTCCAGCATGGCTTGCTGTGTTTGCTGTACCAGCTCGTCGCGGGCGGTACTTTTCGTTTCGTAGAGATGCAGCAACTCCTGCTGGAAGATTTCGTTGGTCAGTACGGATTTGATTTCCTTGATACCATTCCTGTTCAAGTACGCCTGTCCCGGCTTCGCTGACCACGCCATCATGTGGATGTGCGGGTGATTACCCTCGTTGTGGAAGGCGGCGTACCATTTCAGATGGGTGGTGGCCTGTCTCTTATACACATCTCCGAGCCCAC
>UROL01000011.1 GCA_900549495.1 uncultured Eubacteriales bacterium
CGAGATCAGCCTCGGTCTCGTGGGCTCGGAGATGTGTATAAGAGACAGGGGTAGCCCAGTCGGGCAAATTCCCCTGCATGGGGTGTCAGAAGGGTGATGCCAGTTCGTCCGCGCAGTAAATCCATATGCTTGGCAGCCAGGGTTATGCCGTCGGCATCCAAAATCAGGGGGCAGGTGACATTTTGCAGCGCCCAGCACAGGATTTCCTCGGTGTCTGCCGACAGCCCCAGGCCGCAGCCTATCAGCACCGCATCCATCTGCCGGACTCGTCGGGCAAGCTCCGGTATGGCCTCCCGGCTGAGAGCCCCGCCGCTGTCTGGCAGGGGAAGGACGATGGCCTCGTTCAGCTTCACTGCCTCAATGGCGTAAATGCTCTCCGGCACTCCCAGAAATACCAGCCCGGCACCGGTACGCAAGGCCCCCATGGCAGACAGATAGGCGGCCCCGGTGTAGCCCCGGCTGCCGCAGAGCAGCAGAATTTTTCCGTAGCAGCCCTTGTGGCCGTCCCGGTCCCTAGTGGGAAGAAGGGAAAGTACATCCTGGTGGGTCATGGATTTTCTCCCGGGGCGTTGCCCTGCTCCTGGGAGTATACCTCCCACAAATCGTCACTCATTTCATACAGAATCCGCCGGGGATGGTACCGGTCCGGGGCGGTGCGGGTGAGCTCCATGGTCAGAAGAATTTCGTCCCCTTGGCTGCACTGCCCCCGGGCCATGGATTCCTCCCGGCCCAGATGCAGCCAGGGCTCTGCGGTGACGGCTTCCCCGCACCAGGGGCATGTGTACTGCCGGAGCTTCTCATCGGCCAGGGCGGCTTTGGGGGAGTCGTATACGGTGTGGATGGGCGGCTCTGCAAAGGCCCGGCTGACATATTCTCCGCCGTATTCCTCCAGATTCAGGTAGTTGCACACCAGCACCGTATTCCGGGAATCGTTCAGTGCATCGTGGGCGGTGTCCCCCTTCTCGTTGAGTACCTTCAGCGCATCATCCAGCGACATCTTTCGGGAGAACCGCATGATTTCGTTGCAAAAAATACGCTGCAAATCATAGGTGTCCGGCAAATTGGATACGTCAATGCCATGCAGCAGCATATTGTCAATGAGAATGGGCAAGTCGGAACGGCTCCAGGTCATGAAGCTGTATTCTTCTCCGCAAAATACCATAAATTTCTCATAGGCCTGGGGAAAGCTGAGGCCCTGCTCTTGCAGCAGCTTGTCCCGGATGCCAGTGAGGGTGACAATACGCCGGTGGAGCTTCTGATAGTATTGGGGCTTGATGTACAGCCGCAGCTCGTCCACCTTCTTGAACGCATCATCCAGCTTTACGGCGCCGATTTCAATGATTTCACCGGGCAGACACACCGGCTCGGTAATGATTTCGCATTCGGAACCGCACTGGTTCCATTCCAAATCGAAAATAATATAGTTCATAATAACCCCTTTTTGTTTCTGGTCGGTGGGATGGATAAGGTCATTATAAGCCCGGCCCATTCGGATGTAAAGGAAAATATCACTGCCGGTGCAGCGTGTTCTGCGAAGCCGTATTATGGCGTGGATGGCAATTTCGCCGCTCCGCCATATCCTGCCCCCTGGGTGCATAGCCTTATCCCGGAGGCGATGGAATGGATTACCAGGTTACCCTGGCGGGGGAGAACGTGGGAAGGGTGCAGGCGGAAAAGCAGGGGCTATACTATCATGTGGTGTGCCGGTGCCGCCTTTCGGGGGATGTGGTGTACCGGCTGGAATGCAGCTCCGGCGAGAAAAAGGCGAATTTGGGGGTTCTGGTTCCCATGGATGCGGGCTTCGGTGTGGATACCCGATTCCCGGTGAGCCGGGTGGGAGAGGGGAGACTGTCCTTTTCCCTGCTGCCAAAGCACGACCCTCTGGGTGGCAGGCGCTTTGTGCCCATCTGCCCAGAGGAGCCCTTTGGTTACCTGGAACGGCTGAAGGATGCCTTTTTGGAAACCAGAGAGGGCCAAATGGGAGCCAGTATCCCTGCTATCCCGGAGAACCCCCAAAATACAACTTGACTTTTTGACAAAATGTGATAGAATTCTCCATGGAGCGAAAGACAGTGGCAGCCCCAGCGGCTGCTGAAAAGGGAAGCAGGTGAAAGGCCTGCGCGAACTCGTCACTGTATACAGCGCCAATTCCGGGCAATGATGTCACTGGAAACGGGAAGACGTCCGGAATTGCTGTGAGCCAGGAGACCTGCTGTCATTTCAGGCTGAGGAAACCACGAGTAATTGGTTTTGTCACAGAATCCGCAGTGCCTGGCAGGAGGTGCTCCTTTTGTCATGCCCATGCGGGGATATTTTCGTGAAAAACCTCTCGGTCGAGTTTTCGGCAGAGAGGTTTATTTTTATTTTACCAGGAGGAAAAACACATGAAAAAACTCATTGCATTTCTCTGCGCCGTTTCCATGCTGCTGAGCGTGGCGGTTTTTGCCGGGGCCGATGCCGCCGCCGATAAGGCTGCTGCCGATGCCGTGGCCGAGCTGATTGATGCCATCTATGTTCAGGCCCGCACCGAGGACACCGATGCCCAGTGCGCTGCCGCCAAGGCTGCCTGGGATGCCCTGACCGACGAGCAGAAGGAGCTGGTGGAGGGCGAGGAAGCCAGCCCCGATTACTTCGGCCTGGATACCGGCGATGCCTCCCTGGACGATCCCCGCAATGCCGACGAGATTGGCGAGAAGGAAATCCTGGTGGTCTCCTTCGGCACCTCCTTCAATGGCAGCCGTGCCGCCGACATCAAGGGCATTGAGGATGCCATTGCCGCCGCATTCCCCGACTGGTCCGTCCGCCGTGCCTTCACCGCACAGATTATCATCAACCATGTCCAGGCCCGGGACGGCGAGTTCATCGACAACATGGACCAGGCCCTGGAGCGTGCCGTTGCCAACGGCGTGAAGCAGCTGCTGATTCAGCCCACCCACCTGATGCACGGCGCTGAGTACGACGAGCTGATGGAGGCCGTGGCCGCCTACGCCGACAAGTTCGAGTCCGTTGTGGTTGCCGAGCCCCTGCTGGGCGAGGTCGGCAAGGATGCCACCGTTATCAATGCCGACAAGGCCGCTGTGGCAGAGGCTGTGGTGGCTGCTGCCGTAGCCGAGGGCAATTTTGACTCCGTCCAGGCTGCTGCCGACAACGGCACCGCCTTTGTCCTGATGGGCCATGGCACCGCCCACGTTGCCAAGGTGACCTACAGCCAGATGCAGACCCAGATGAACGAGCTGGGCTACAACAATGTGTTCATCGGCACCGTGGAAGGGGAGCCCGAGGAGACCGCTTGCGAGAACGTCATCGAGGCCGTTGCCGCTGCCGGTTACAAGAACGTGGTTCTGCGTCCCCTGATGGTGGTTGCCGGTGACCATGCCAACAACGACATGGCCGGTGACGAGGAAGATTCCTGGAAGTCCATGTTCCTGGCCTCCGGCAAGTTCGAGAATGTGGACTGCCAGATTTCCGGCCTGGGCTCCATCGAGGCCATTCAGAACCTGTACATCTCCCACGTCCAGGATGCTCTGGATGGCAAAGAGGGCGTGGTTATCACCGCCAAGGAGGAAAACGCTGCCCCTGCTTCTCAGCTGGCTGACGGCGTATACACCGTGGATGTGACCACCGACGGCGGCATGTTCAAGCTCAGCGAGGCCGCCGAGGGCAAGGGCACCCTGACCGTGAAGGATGGGAGAATGACCGTTCACTTCACCCTGTCCGGCAAGGGCTTCAGCCAGGTCTTCGTGGGTACCGCTGAGGATGCCCAGAAGGAAGGCGCTGCCGTGATTGACGCTGTGGAGGACACCTTGCAGTACTCCGACGGCACCACCGACACCACCAACGGCTTCGACGTTCCTGTTGAAGAACTGAACGTGGAGCTGCCCCTGGCTGCCATGGGCAAGAAGAGCGCAAAGTGGTATGACCACTCCATCTGTGTCTCCAATCCTGTAGAGCAGTAATGCCCCGGGTTGACCGATTGACATAACCTGTGATAAAATAAGCTCCCGGTGCAAGTCGCACCGGGAGTTTTGTATGGGGTGATACAATGGACAAGAGCCAGGCAATTCAGATTCTATGGGATTATATGTACTTGCATCAGCAGCTCCAACCGGCGGATTGCATCATCGGCTTTGGCTGCTACAACGAAGACGTGGCAAGAAGGGCGGCCCAGTTGTACCGCCAGGGCTATGCCCCCAGGGTGCTGTTCTCTGGCGGGCTGGGGAGAAATACCAGGGCCATGTGGACGCGCAGCGAGGCAGAGCATTTCCGGGAGGTTGCCGTTGCAGAGGGGGTGCCGGAAAGCGCCATTTTGCTGGAAACCCAATCCACCAATACCGGGGAAAATCTGGTGTTTTCCCGGCGGGTGCTGCTGGAGGCGGGATTGGAGCACCCCAGGATTATCGGCGTACACAAGCCCTACATGGAGCGGCGGCTGCTGGCGGCCTTTCCGGTTTATTGGCCGGAAGCAGAGGCGCAGGTCACCTCCTGGCAGCAGAGCTTCCGGGAATATGTGGCAGGCGTGGGCCGCTGGGGCCGGACGGAGGAGGACACCATCCACATGCTGGTGGGGGATTTCCAGCGGGTGGAGGAATACGCCCGCCGGGGCTATCAGGTGCCCCAGCCCATTCCGCCGGAAGCCAGAGCGGCCTTTTCTACCCTGGTGCATCTGGGGTATCGGGGGCAGCTGGTGCGGTGAGCTTCCCCTGGATGTACTTGAAAAGGATGTAGCCCAGGGAAGCGCCGAACAGGTTCAAAATCAGGTCGTCCACATCACAGGTTCCCACCAGCAGGAGCATTTGCAAGACCTCCACGGCGGTGATAACGGTCAGCACCAGCAGCAGCGTTCTGTAAAATTTCCTCAGGGAGCTGCACAGCACCGGGGGGAAGAAGCCCATGGGCACGAACAGCAGAATATTCCCCAGAAAATTGGTCAGGGCATAGGGGAGGTAGAGGTGATTGACAGGTCGTGCAAAAATCCGCCAATAGTTTTTAATGACCCGGAATGGAATCACATTCACATGGCGGCGCAGCCGCACCGAATAGGGCAGAGGCGCCATATCCGGCCTGCGGAGAAACAGCAGGAAAACCATGGTCATGCCATAGAGAAAGGCAAGGATGGTAATGGTTCTTTTCTTTTCTGGATGCAAACTTTTCGCCTCTTTTACACAGGGACTGCCCGCACCTTCTGCACGGACAATATATTATATCAGAATGCCCCCATTTGTGCAACAAAAAACACCTGCCTCCATTGGAGACAGGTGCTTTTGGAAAAGCGATTACTTTGCGAACACTCTCTTCAGGTGCACAAAGCGGGGCAGACCATCTTCCTTGACCATGTCGGTCTCGCCCTGAATCAGGGGCAGGCAGTAGTCAATGAAGTCCTGGGTCACGCCGTTGCCCTCGGCATTGATCCACTCGCGGGGCACCTTCTTCTCGGTGTTGGCCACCAGGCTCAGATCAAACAGCGCAGGCTCACACTTGTAGCCGTTGGCATCCCGGGTGCACTTGAAGCCCACCATCTTGTCGGTGATACCGGCCACAGCGGACTCCACGGCCACCTTGCCGGACATAAAGCTCTCGGCAATGTCGGTGCCGGAAGCGCAGTGAGCGGCGCAGCGCTGCAGCAGGCTCAGCTCGATGGGGCGAACCTTTGCGCCGGTGGCGGCCTTCACCACATCGGCCAGTCTTGCGGCCAGGCCGCCCAGCTGGGCATGGCCGAAGCCGTCGGTGCCGGAGGTCTTTGCCTCGGACACGAAGGTGCCGTCGGCGTAGTGTACGCCCTCGGAAACAGCCACCAGGCAGTTCTTCTTCTCGGCGTAGACCCGCTTCACATCGGCAATGAACTTGTCCATGTCGAAGTCGACCTCGGGCAGATAGATGAAGTCGCAGCAGGGCTCTTCTTCGTTGGCCAGCGCGGCGGCGGCGGTCAGCCAGCCGGCGTGACGGCCCATGCACTCGATAATGGTCACCATGCCGGTGTCGTACACCTGGCAGTCCCGGGAGACTTCCATGAAGGAGGTGGCGATATACTTGGCGGCAGAGGCGAAACCGGGGCAGTGGTCAGTTCCGGCCAAATCGTTGTCGATGGTCTTGGGCACACCCATGACCCGGCACTCATAGCCAACCCGGTTCATGTACTTGGAAATCTTGTTGCAGGTGTCCATGGAGTCGTTGCCGCCGTTGTAGAAGAAGTAGCGGACATTGTACTTCTTGAAGATTTCCAGGATGCGCTTGTAGTCGGTGTCATCCACGTCGGGGTCGGCAATCTTATAGCGGCAGGAGCCCAGAGCGGAGGAGGGAGTGTGCATCATGTTGGCCAGTTCAGCAGGATCTTCCTCGTCCATAATCATCAGCTGATCGTTCAGCACGCCCTTGATGCCGTGGAAGGCACCGTAGACGGTGGTGATGTTGGGGTTCTCCAGGCCGGTTTTGATTACGCCGTAGGCGGAGCAGTTGATGACGGAAGAAGGACCGCCGGACTGACCGACAATCAGAGAACCTACCAGAGCTTTTTCAGACATAAAGAATAACCTCCAATATGTTTTTTGATTTTTTGTTATGGAAAATGACAGGGCACTTTGGAGAAAGCCCCTATACCTCCCGCATTATAACACAAAAGAAAGGCTTTGGCAAATATTATTGTTGATAATTTTGAAAAATGTGGTATAATAGCACCGAAACCGAGCGGACTCACCTCCGCTTAAATAAGGAAAGGATTGATTCCAATGGCACTTGTTACATCCACCGAAATGTTCAAGAAGGCATACGATGGCGGCTACGCAGTCGGCGCTTTCAACGTCAACAACATGGAGATTGTTCAGGGCATCACCGAAGCTGCTGGCGAGCTGCACAGCCCCGTCATTCTGCAGGTTTCCAAGGGCGCCCGGGCCTATGCAAACCACACCTACCTGGTGAAGCTGGTGGAGGCCGCCGTTATTGAGAACCCCGATATTCCCATCGTCCTGCACCTGGACCACGGCGATTCCTTCGAGCTGTGCAAGAGCTGCATCGACGGCGGCTTTACCTCCGTCATGATCGACGCTTCCTCCAAGTCCTTCGAGGAGAACATCGCCCTGACCCGTCAGGTCGTTGAGTACGCCCATGACCACGGCGTTGTGGTCGAGGCTGAGCTGGGCACCCTGGCCGGCGTGGAAGATGAAGTTGCTGTCGAGCACGGCAAGGAGAGCTACACCCGTCCTGAGGAAGTGGAAGAATTTGTCGGCCGCACCGGCTGCGACTCCCTGGCCATTGCCATAGGCACCAGCCACGGCGCTTACAAGTTCAAGGCTTCCCAGTGCACCCGCAATGCCGATGGCGTTCTGGTTCCCCCTCCCCTGCGTTTCGACGTGCTGAAGGAGTGCATCAAGCGCCTGCCCGGCTTCCCCATCGTGCTGCACGGCTCCTCCTCCGTTCCCCAGGAGTTCGTAAAGATGGTCAACACCTACGGCGGCAATATGCCCGATGCCATCGGCATCCCCGAGGATCAGCTGCGTGAGGCTGCCAAGCTGGCTGTCTGCAAGATCAACATCGACTCCGACATCCGTCTGGCAATGACCGGCAACATCCGCAAGTACTTTGCTGAGCATCCCGATCACTTTGACCCCCGCCAGTACCTGAAGCCCGCTCGTCAGGCTGTGAAGGACATGGTCGCTCACAAGATCGTCCACGTTCTGGGCTCCGACGGCAAGGCCTAATCGATTCTATTCCCCAATCCGTGCACCGCTTCTTCCGGTGCACGGATTTTTTCGGAAATTTGAAAAAACAGTTGACAAATCAGGGGATATATGGTATCATCCAATGGTGCTCAGGCGAGCACACATATGGCATGGGCGAGTGGTGGAATTGGTAGACTCGCTAGATTCAGGTTCTAGTGTTCACTGCGGACGTGCGGGTTCAAGTCCCGCCTCGCCCACCAGAATGAGGCACCAATCTTGATACGGTGTGTATTGAGGTTGGTGCCTCATTTTCGCTTTAGTAAACCCTGGATTCTACAGGGTGTTTGCAATGCTGATTTACGAAGACAAACTCTATGGTGCTCCAGAACAGGGTGCCATAGAGCTTTTTCATTTTTGCGTGTCAAACGATTTACCGAAAGAGGGGAGAAGATATTTTGCTGGAGCGTATGCAAATTTTTGCATTTCTGTTGATGAATCGAATAGATGAGATATTTGGAAATTGTGAAGAAAAACAAAAATTCTGTTAAATTACCCTTTAATTATAAAAGATATTGACAAATAAATTGGTGCGTGGTATAAGAAGGACAAGGCAAACGATTGCCTAATTTATGAAAAGAGGTTAAACAAATGAAACGAAAAGCGCTGAGCCTTGTTTTATGTCTGACATTGGTACTTTCTCTGTTCACTCTCTCTGCTTTTGCGGATGGCGATACTCTTCGCATCGCCGTCAACATGGATGCCCCTGGCTTTGACCCATATACCTCCGGCTACAATGTATCCTCCGCTATCATCTGCCGCAACGTCTACGAAACCTTGATTAACATGGATGCAGCAGGCAATCTGTATCCCGGCCTTGCGACCGAATGGATGTGGGGCGAAAACAATATGTCTGTTGTGCTAACCCTGCGTGAGGGCGTTAAGTTTACCAATGGTGACGACTTTAATGCGGATGCCGTTATTTTCTCGCTGAGAGATTATCGCGGGAAAACTGCGATGGGCGGCGATGGCGAGTCTTTGTTTGACTTTGACAATATGGTTAAGCTGGATGACTTTAAGGTCGAGATTCCCCTCAAGCGCGCAGGATCCGATGCGCTAATTGCTTTGTCTGACATGGTATATTCCATATGTTCACCCAAGGCGGCAGAGGAACTGGGCAGCGAATATGCCAACAATCCTGTGGGGACCGGTCCATATAAATTTGTTTCCTTTGTATCCGGTGTTGGTGCGAAGATGGTTGCCAACGAGAACTACTGGGGAGGCGCCCCTTCTATTAAGAATGTGGAAACCGTATACATCGCAGAGGCTTCTGTTGCACAGATGGAGTTGGAAATGGGCAATGTGGACTGGGTTACCTGCCCTGACAACATTGATATTCAGCACATTCAGGCTGGTGATATTCCCGGCCTAACGGTGATGCAGATGCCTGCTGCACTGGTGAAGAATCTATGGTTCAACTTCCGTCATGAGGCGATGCGGGATGTAAACGTGCGCCGCGCCATCAACTGCGCTATCAATAAAGAATCCATTATTGCCGTTGCTTATGGCGGTTCTGCTACGGTTGCAAACCAGCTGATTGCAAACAACAATGGCGCATATGATCCTGCATACGATGAAAACCCTATGTATCCATATGATATTGAGTTAGCAAAGGAATATCTGGCAAAGTCCGATTATCCTAGCGGCCTAACCATTGAAATTTACTCCGACACTACCCCTGCAGAAGTGCGCATCATGGAAATTGTAAAGAATAATCTGGCGGAAATTGGCATCACAGTGAATATCCACGCCCTTGACAGCGGCGTTGCTGTTCCAACTTTGATTGCCGGTGAAGAAGACGATATGTACGTTGCTATCAGCTGCACCAGTATTGGCTATGCTCCTGGATTCCTGAAGAACTGTTCCCCGGATATGCGTCCCAACTGGGGCGACTGGACACAGATTCCGGAAAATGCCGATATCAATGACTTGTATGTGAAGGCGCTGGCTACCACGGATGTTGAAGAGTGCAACAATCTAGTACGGGAGGCCGTCCGCTTAGAGATGGACAATGCAATGGCGGTGCCGATGTGCTACCCGGTTACCTATATGACTTGCTCCGAGAATCTGCAAGGTGTTGCCATTAACGGCAGCCAGTGTACTTATCTGCTGGCAGATGCCTACTTTGCCAACTGATTGACGATCCGCTGAAACCTGCTGTGCTCTGGGGCTTTCCCAGAGCACAATTTATAGATATCCCCTGCACAAAACCCATTGAACTGTTTAAGGGAGAATTGATATGACCAGATATATCATGAAGCGAATCGGAATGATGTTATTCGTCATTTTGGGTGTGCTGCTGTTTGTTTTTGTGCTGCTATATTTAACGCCAGGAGACCCTGCACGGCAGGTGCTGGGACTGACCGCAACCGATGAGCAGGTTGCAGCACAGAGACATATTATGGGGCTGGACAAGCCGTTTTTAAGCCAATTGGGCGACTATTTGTACAACCTGTTTTTCCACTTTGACTTGGGTAGTTCCTACAAGAGTAACATGAGTGTAATGAGTGAAATTGCTCGCCGTGTGCCGGTTACGCTTCTGATTGGTTCACTTGGCGTTTTGCTGAGTCTACTGATTGGTATTCCACTGGGTATTCTGTCTGCGGTGAAGCAATACAGCCTGGTGGACAATGTCGCAAATATCTTGGCAGTAGTGTTCACCTCTATGCCTTCGTTCTGGCTGGCACTGGAGCTTTCGCTGATTTTTGCATTCCAGTTGCGTTGGCTACCGCCCTCTGGATTTAAGGGCTTCCAGTACATCATCCTTCCGATTATTACATTGGGACTCGGGGGAGCTGCGTCTAACTACCGTATGGCACGATCTACTGTCTTGGATGAAATCCGCAAGGATTATGTTCGGACGGCACGGGCTAAGGGTACAAAGGAATCCAGTGTCATTTTGATGCACGCAGTGAAAAATGCCATGATTCCCATTATCACCCAAGTCGGCAACAGCATCGGCGGTATCTTGGGCGGTGCTGTGGTTGTTGAGAATGTGTTCGCTATTCCGGGAATGGGTACTTATCTGGTGGGTGCAATCAACGCCCGTGATTATCCGATTATCCGTGGCGGTGTGCTGGTAATTTGTGTGTTTGTTTCCATCTGCAATTTGGCCACGGATATCATTTCCGCCTTCATTGATCCCCGCATTAAATCCTACTATAAGAAAATGGGAAAAAGAAAAGAGAGGGTAGAAAAATGAAGCGTAGCTCTGACTTGACTCGATTCTGGCACCGCTTTCGAAAAAATCGGCTGGCAGTGTTTGGCTTGTGCTTTTTGACGCTGTTGGTAATTATGGCCTTGTTGGCCAATGTGATTGCGCCAGAGGGCTATGATGTACAGAATCCCACCTTGCAATACCAGAGTCCAAGTTTTGAACATCCTATGGGTACAGATTATCTGGGACGTGACAATTTTGTACGAATGATTTACGGCGCACGGATTTCTCTGTCCATTGGTGTGGTTACCACAGTGGTAGGAACGGCTATTGCAGTGTTTATTGGCATGATGGCTGGCTTCTATGGCGGCAAAACCGATAATATTCTGATGCGAATTATGGATGTATTCCTTTCCATTCCGTCTATCTTGCTATCCATTGTTCTGGCGGCGGTGTTTGGCGGCGGCGTGATTCCAATGATTCTTGCGCTGTCACTGGGGGCAATCCCTGGCGTTTCCCGGCTGGTACGGGCGATGGTGATTGCTGAACGAGATAAGGAATACATTGAGGTTGCCCGCACATCTCGAGCCAGCGACTTGCGAATTATGTTCCGCTATATCCTACCCAATATCTCCTCATCATTGATTGTGCTCTTTACCATGGGCGTGGCGGGCGGCATTTTGAACGCTTCAACCCTGAGTTTCCTTGGTATGGGCGCACAGGCTCCTATGCCAGAGTGGGGCAAGATGTTGGCTGAGGGAAGAAATTATATTCGCTATTATCCCTATCTGGTGGTTGCACCCGGTGTTATGATTATGCTGACAGTTTTTTCACTGAACATGATTGGAGATGGCCTGCGGGATGCGCTGGATCCTAGGCTGAAAGGAAGGTAAGCAATGGAGAAGAAAATGATTCTTTCTGTAGAGAATCTGTCGGTAGAGTATCGTAGTGAGGACGGTGATGTGAAGGCCGTCCGTGATGTCAGCTTTCAGCTGGAGAAGGGGAAGACCATTGGGCTGGTGGGCGAGACAGGGGCCGGCAAGACAACCATTGCCCTGGCAGCCATGGGACTGCTGCCAGAACCGCCTGCAAGGATTACCGGAGGGCGTATCCTCTACAATGGAAAAAACATCTTTGAAATGAACAAACGGGAACGCACAACACTGCGTGGAAATGCGATTTCCATGATTTTTCAAGACCCTATGACATCCTTGAATCCTATTGAAACAGTAGGAAGTCAGATTGAAGAAGCAATTTTGAATCACAACCGAATCAGCCGGGCAGACGCAAGAATGCGTGCAACAGAGAAACTTGAAATGGTGGGCATTCCAGGAGAACGATATGATGAATATCCCCACCAGTTTTCTGGAGGCATGAAGCAGCGCATTGTGATTGCCATTGCGCTTGCCTGTGACCCGGAGTTGCTGATTGCGGATGAGCCAACAACAGCGCTGGATGTGACCATTCAGGCACAGATTTTGCAGTTGATTAAGCGACTGCAACAGGAGAAAAACACCTCCAATATTATGATTACTCACGATTTAGGCGTGATTGCTATGATGTGCGATGAGGTTGCAGTTGTTTATGCTGGTCAGATTATTGAAAAGGGTACACTGGAGCAGATTTTTGAACATCCGGCGCACCCATATACAATTGGTCTGTTTAAGGCACTTCCTGACATCAATGACCGGACCAAACATCGGCTGGAGCCGATTCATGGCTTAATGCCAGACCCGACAAAGCTCCCGGATGGCTGTGCATTTGCGCCCAGGTGCGCTCACTGTGCGGCTTGCTGCCAGAGTGGACGAATTCCGTTGACGGATATCGGGGAGAACCATCTGGTTCGTTGTATCCAAAAACAGGGAGGAATTGAAAATGGATGATATTCTTGAAATTCGTAACCTGAAGAAATATTTTGAAACACGTTCGGGAACGCTGCACGCCGTTGATAATGTTTCGTTTTCAATTCGTAAGGGTGAGACACTTGGAATCGTGGGAGAGTCCGGCTGTGGGAAGTCTACATTAGGCAGAACCATCCAGCACCTTTTGGATGCGACGGCTGGTCAAATTCTATATAAAGGTCAGGATGTGACGCACCTCAACAAAAGACAGACCCGCGACTACATGAAGAATGTGCAGATGATATTCCAGGATCCTTACTCCTCGCTGAATCCCCGCATGACGGTGAAGCAGATTATCATGGAACCTTTGCTGATTGATGGAGTACGGAAAAGGGAAGCGGAGCTACGGGTTCACAAGATGATGGAAACAGTTGGCATTGATGCACGTTTTGAAAACGCTTATCCCAATGAGCTTGACGGCGGTAGGCGACAACGGGTGGGCATTGCCCGGGCATTGATTCTGAAACCGGAATTTGTTATCTGTGATGAGCCTGTTTCTGCGCTAGATGTATCCATACAGGCGCAGATTTTGAACCTAATGCAGGATTTGCAGGACGAACTTGGCCTGACCTATATCTTTGTTACCCATGACCTGAGTGTGGTTAGACACATCTCTGACCATATTGCGGTGATGTATCTGGGGCAGATGGTGGAATATGCGCCGACAGATGCTTTATTTGAAAATCCGTCTCATCCCTATACGCAGGCATTGCTGGCATCTGTTCCCACAATCAATTTGGAAAAAGCAAAGAAAATCGAGACAATTGTAGGGGAAATCACATCGCCTATCAATCCAAAACCGGGTTGCAGATTTGCGACACGATGCAAATTTGCAACCGAAATGTGTATGCGTGCGCAGCCTCCAATGCAGGATTTGGGGGACGGACATTTGGTGAACTGCTGTCACTGCGGAGGGAGAGGGTGAACTGTGAAAAAGAATAGTATGTGGAACCGTAATTTTATTCTCGTGTTCTTGTGCAACCTGCTTATTGCATTTAGTTTTCATATTCTCACACCAACACTCCCTAAATATGTGGTTGCAATGGGTGGCAGTGTAGAGATGGCGGGATTGGTTGCCACAGCCTTTACAGTAACATCGGTAATTACACGTCCTTTTGCGGGCTACTACATTGGCATTAAGAGCCGAAAGAAAATCCTGATGGTTTCTGTTTCTATTATTGCAACAGCTATTCTGGGCTATATGTTTTCTCCTTCTGTGGCAATTATGATGGCATTTCGATTGCTCCATGGCATTGGGTGGGGGATGGCAACCACGGCAACAAGTACTGTCTTGGTTGCGTCTATTTTGGAAGAGCAGATTGGCCGCGCAATTGGTCTGTATGGCATCTGCTCCTCACTGGCCTCGGTATTTGCACCAAATCTGGGGTTACAACTCAGTGACAGCATAGGATATTTCTATATGTTTCTGGTGGCGTTTGTGCTGGCAGCAGGTGGATGTCTACTGGGATTGTTGATTAAAGAATCTGACCTTCGGGCATCCAAAGAAAAACCTGCAGAGAAAATCAACTTACTAAACCGACTGTTTGCCAAAGAGACGACTGTCCCTGCGTTGATTACTTTGAGTGTTGGTGCAGGAATGGCAGTGATAACCAATTTTATTGCGTTATATGCTGACAGCCTGAGGGTGGAAAACATTGGCTATTTCTTCACGGTGGCGGGAGCGGTGATGCTGTTTACCCGTCCGTTGTTCGGCAGATTGTCTGACAGCCGCTACAATAGAACGATCGTTCTGGTGGCGCTGGGCGGATTCAGCCTTGTCTTTCTGACGTTAGGGCTGGCGAGAACACTTCCGATGTTCCTACTTGGGGCAGCGCTGTATGGTACATTTTACGGTGCTCTTGGCCCTATGATGCAGTCCTGGTGTGTTCGGTCGGTGGATGTATCCAAAAGCGGGATGGCCAATAGCGCCTATTACACCGCTTTGGATATCGGAAATGCCATTGGTGCCCCTGTCGGCGGATGGATTTCTGCTCGGATGGGGTATGGCAGTATGTATTTTATTATAATGACTTTGCAGCTTATGGCATTGGTATTTGTGTTTGTCTGGACAATGCGAGAAAGGGAGAGACATGGATAAGGTAACCATCCGTGATATTGCTGAATCTGTCGGTGTGTCCGTCAGCACAGTTTCGCGCATTATCAATGGTAAGGGGAAATATTCCGACAGTACGCGTAAGGCTGTTCTGAATGCGATTCATGAGACACAGTATACTCCTAATTTGGTGGCGCGGACGTTACGCTCCAATCAGAGCAGATTGATTGGAATTATGGTGCCTCATATGGGAAGCGTTCACTTTTCTGCTATTTCAGAAATGCTGGTGCAGGAGCTGATTAAAAGGGGATACACGCCTTTGGTGTGTGTTACACTGGACGATGAGGCAATCGCTGATACTTATTTCAGTGCATTGTCGCTGTATAATGCAGCTGCAATTGTCCACATTTTTCGGGAAATACCGGTTCCAGCAGCGTTTTCGAGTATCCCAACGGTATATTTGGGCACAGTACCGGATGGGGTGAAGGGCTGCCCACGGGTTCTATACGACATTGTGGGTGGTGCGCGTAGTGCCACCAATGAACTCATTCGCTCTGGTGCTAGAAGGATTGTCTACATCCAGTCAGACCGTATGCGTTCCGGCCACATCGGACGGTATCTGGGTTATCAGCAGGCACTGTGGGAAAACGGTATTCATTTGGATGAAGGCTTGTGCCTGACTATTTCCAAAGAACAGGGGAGGACGGTGCAGGCTGTGCTGGAAGAGCTTTTGAATCGTGGGGTATCCTTTGACGGAGTTTATGCCAATTCACTGACCAGTGCCATTGAAACCATATCTTATCTGAAAAGCCGCGGGCTGTGTGTCCCAGATGATGTGCGGGTGATAACGTTAGACAGCGGCCCGCTGGCAGAGATGTATGCACCATCCATTTCAACAATAGAGGGAGAAACACGGATGGCCTGCGACGCAGTGGTGAACGCCGTACAGGAACTCTTGGAAACCGGAGCGGTGCGCGCGATGTCCACCTGCATCCCAACTACACTACATCTACGTGAAACTACTGGGGCAATCGGAAAAACAGGAGGAAACAGAATATGATTCAACAGCTTGAGCGCACACGCCCAGAAAAAATAGGCATTTCTGCCGCCAAAGCAAAAAAGTTTCTGGAAATGGTGCAGCATGAAAAAACGGAAATGCATGGAATAATGGCCATGAAGGACGGCAAAGTGTTTTTGGAAACCTGGTGGGCACCTTTTGGGAGAGAGTTCCCTCACAGCTGCCACTCTATGGGAAAGAGCTATACCTGCACGGCTATTGGCATTGCTTGTACCGAGGGATTGCTTTCTATGGATGCTCGCATTGCGGATCTGTTTTCAGAGGAGATTAAACGGTGGAACATTCAGCAGACACCGGAATTTGAGCGCCTTTTGGTACGGCACGTTGTCACAATGTCAAATGGTATGGAACACATGTCGGAACTATCGGATGACTGGATTCGGTTGTATCTGGAAAATCCAGTGATATATGAACCGGGTAGCCGATTCCTGTATAATACAGCCGGTTCTTGTATGCTGGCAGTGCTGGTGAAAAAAGTAACAGGGAAGGATGTATTCACCTACCTGAGCGAAAAGCTGTTCCCATACATTGGCGTTGACCCAGCCAGCATGGTGTGGCTGAAATTCCATGACGGAAATATTGCAGAACCCGGATGTTTTTCCTTAACGGAAAACAATCTACGGTTGGGAATGCTGTATGCTGGCGGCGGTGCATTTGGCGGAAAGCAGATTATTGACCCCCAGTGGATTCAAGACGCTCTTTCGGTACACATAGCAACGGATGATATGCCCGGTGGCGATGACTTGCACCGCGGTTATGGCTACCAGTTGTGGCGCTGTAATTATCCGGGTGCATGGCGTTTTGATGGTGGACAGGGACAGTACTGTATCATTCTGCCTGAACGAAATATCCTTGTTGCCATAAATGAAGGTGGTGTGGAACCTTATGGGCCTGCAAAAACGCTGGAAATTGTATACCGTTTCCTCCTGGATGAAATCGGAGATGCGCCAATCCAAGAGAATGACGAAGCGTGGCGAGATTTTCTGGAATATGAGCAGTCTCGACAGGTCAAGCCGGATATGCCAAATCATTTTCTGCCTGTGGGAGACTGTTTCTCAGGTAGCTATCGTGTACTGGAGGGAACGGCAACACCCTGGATTGGTGTAAGTCCTGGCGGATACAATTTTTTTGAAAGCTTTTATGACGTAACAAAGAAAAAGGAAATGACTGATTTCACGCTGGAAGTGTCGCCTGAAGTGGTAACGCTAACGGTGGACGGATATGCCAGTTTTATTGCACGTTTTGACGGAGGGATCACCGTGCATGAAACGGACAGTGTTCTGCCAGGTCTGCGCCGCACCTATTCCACTGCTGCCTATGCAGATGAGAACACACTGGTACTCCGCATCCATTGGATTTCTGGTTGGTTTGTAACGAAAATGACGTTTCACAAGGAAGAAAATGGTACGTATCGGGTAAGTGCTTCTAAGAATATTCTCAATGAGCAGCGCCCTTGGTTTACGGATTATTCCACTGCAATTCGTGTGTGATATTACACTTCCATGCAGACAAAAACGAAAACGCTTCTCCTGTATACTCAAACTTTTCAAACATGATTTTGAGAAAAGTTTAGAATACACCCATAAATCAGAGACACCATATCGAACACTGGGGGCGAAAATCTGCGACATTCCATTCAGAATGCCGCTGGCAGTGGTAATGCCCCATCTGCAGCGCTGTTGGAAGCCAGAATACCGATGGGCTTCCCAGTACCATCGCCGACGATGAAGGCCGGCTTCCCTCTGAGTGTTGCCAATATGTCGGGTGAATGCCAACCTGTGGTAGAGCCTTTGAGGGAGTACATCTCGGCTACAGCTGTGTACCTGCCGAAAATGGACGGGGTTGGGAATGGGTTTTTAACCTATGCTCACCATTCGCAGGATGGCTCCTCAGGGGTACTTCTGCGATTGCCCTCAGTCGCCCGGCAGTTCAGGAGGGGAGAATATGAACAAAGCCTGGTCAGAAGAGAATAAGGCCATGCAGGCGCTTTTGAAGAAAGAGACCACGTTTTCCCAGGGGGTTGCCCGGCTGCTTGCCCTGCGGGAGTCTCTTTTTGCGGAAATCCTGCGGATGGAGGAGGAATTGCCCCGGGAGGCCTTTTGACAGATGCCCTTTGCCGGTGTGGCGGGGTATCACAGCAAAACCCTGGCCTATTCCGTTTGGCACATATTTCGTATTGAGGATATTGTAACCCACGAGCTGATAACTGCGGCACCCCAGGTTCTGTTTGCCGGGGACTACCTAGCCAGGATCAGGGCTGACCGGCCCACCACCGGCAACGAGCTGGCGGGGGAAGCAATCAGGGATTTTTCCCGCCAGCTGGATACAAAGGCGCTGCTGGCCTATGCAGGGGCGGTAAGCAATGAGACCGCCGGTATTCTGAGGGCACTGATCTTCCGGGAGTCCAAGCGAAAAATGGGAGAGGCAGAACGAACCCGGCTGGAAAATTCCGGCTGTGTCAGCGCAGACGAAAGCGCTGCCTGGCTGGTGGATTACTGGTGCGGCAAGGATGTATGCGGCCTGGTGAAAATGCCCCTGAGCCGACACTGGATTATGCACATCGAGGCCATGCTTCGCATAGAGAACAAGCTGAAAAGAATATGAAAAATGCGCACAGCGGAGTTTTGGTATACTCCCTGTGCGCATTTATTTCGGGCTGCTGCCGTAACAGCATACGGTGCTGCTTATTTTGCCTCGGCGGCCTTATCCAGATTCCGATTGCGGAAATAAAGCCCCATGTCTACGGTGATTTCCAAAATGTTCAACACATAGAAGGCCCAGCTGAGATAGAACAGCCAATCCAGGGGAGAGGTTGCCGCATTCCAGAGCATGAATTTGCGAATGATGCCAAAGACATAGCCAATCCAGATAAAGAACTCAAAAAATAGGCTCTTTCCCTTGGCGGTCCGGGAGACCCAGGATTTCCGGATGGAAATGGGCCAGCTCAGGCCGAAGCAGAGAATCATCAGGGCTTCCAGTAAGTCGGTCATAATGTCTTATCCTCCTGCCGGTGGCGCAGATAGTCTGCCCGCCCGGACTCGTACAAATTGTTGCCCTGGCAGTCGATAATGACAAACAGGGGCATATCCTCTACATAGAGCTTACGCAGGGCCTCTGCCCCCAAATCCTCATAGGCAATCAGCTCGCACTTTTTGATGCACTTTGCCAGCAGAGCACCGGCGCCGCCAATGGCTCCGAAGTAGACACCGCTGCATTCCTTCATGGCCTGCACCACTTCTGGCAGCCGTGCGCCCTTACCAATCATGCCTCTGGCCCCTACACGCATCATGGTGGGGGCATAGGCATCCATCCGGCCGGAGGTGGTGGGCCCTGCGGAGCCGATGACCTGGCCGGGCTTGGCGGGGGTGGGGCCTACATAGTAGATGGTGGCGTCCTTGGGGTCGAAGGGCAGCTGTTCACCCCGGGCCAGGGCTTCACACATCCGCTTGTGCCCGGCATCCCGGGAGGTGTAGATGGTACCGGTGAGATATACGGTGTCACCGGCGTGGAGCGTCTGTGCCAGCTCTTTGGTCAGGGGGAGGGTGATATGTCGTTCCATGTTACAGCACCTCCGTTTTGTGCCGGGTGACGTGGCAGTTGATATTGATGGCGCAGGGCATTCCGGCAATATGGGTGGGCATGGTTTCGATGTTCAGGCCAATGGCGGTGGTTCTGCCGCCGAAGCCCTGGGGGCCGATGCCCAGGGCATTGACCTTTTCCAGCATTTCCTTCTCCAAATCCGCATAGAAGGGGTCGGCGTTGGGCACATCCAGGGGGCGCATCAGGGCCTTCTTGGCCAGCAGTGCCGCCTTGTCGAAGGTGCCGCCGATGCCCTGTCTCTTATACACATCTCCGAGCCCACGAGAC
>UROL01000012.1 GCA_900549495.1 uncultured Eubacteriales bacterium
AGCCTCGGTCTCGTGGGCTCGGAGATGTGTATAAGAGACAGGCAGCTGTCTGTCGTTCATGTCCACGCATCTGCGCCACGTTATCTGACGGGGGTCTATATTTAACGAATTGCCCTGATAAATATGGTTGTCAATCATCGCCGCAAGCAGATTGTTTGCGGCGCCTATGGCATGGAAGTCGCCCGTAAAGTGCAGATTTATGTCCTCCATGGGCACGACCTGAGCGTAACCTCCGCCCGCCGCGCCGCCCTTGACGCCGAACACGGGGCCGAGAGAGGGCTCGCGCAGGCAGACCATGGTGTTCTTGCCGAGCTTGTTGAGCGCGTCGGCAAGGCCGACGGACGTGGTGGTCTTGCCCTCGCCCGCGGGGGTGGGGCTGATGGCGGTGACGAGGATCAGCTTTGCCTTGCGGGGCAGCTTGCGGATCTCGGTAAGGTCGAGCTTGGCCTTGTACTTGCCGTACTGCTCCAGATACTTCTCGTCCACACCGGCGGTCTTGGCGATCTCGGTGATGGGGAGCATCTGGCACTCCTGTGCGATTTCGATGTCAGTCTTGAATCCCATGTTAATCATTCTCCTTGTATTTTCAAATGTGGGCGCCCTGCCGTTGGAATGGCGCAGGCGCATACAGGACTTATGCGGCTGGCCGTTGGATTGGCGCACCGCACGAGTGGGCTATATCAGTACTCGCGTACCGATAACAGAATAGCACTCCGGCCATATATTGTCAAGCATTTTTGACCAAAAACCGACGTGTTATTCCAAAATGGAATGGGCAATATTCCCTAATGCCATAGCCTTTTGAGCCACTTTACCACCCCAATCACCAGAAGATAGAGAACAAAAGCGGCCAAAAATCCCCCAACGCCATACACGATGTCGGCAAATTCCATCCTTCCGGTGCCTGTCACTTGCTGCCCAACTTCAATTCCAAAGGTCAGCACCACAATTAGTGTCAACGTATAGAGCAGGGAGACCACGATTTCCATGCCTTTTTTGCATAATAGCCTTATCAGGGGGTGGACAATGCAGAAAAGGGCCATTCCTGTCAGTCCCACCACCAGAAAATGCAGCTCTTTGTCGGTAAAGCTCTGCTCCATTCCGTCGTTGAGGCCCATGATGCAGCTGTGGATATCTGCCATCCGGTAGACAATCCAGTATAAAAAATCCTTCATGCCGGTTCCCCCCTGGCAATTACAGCAGATTTTCAATCTCCTCCTGGATGGAGGCGATGCTCCGCATGGCTCCCTGGTGGCAGCAGCGGATTTCCTTCCAGCCCAGGGCCTGGCTGCAATACTCCGCTGCCTCCCGGCTGCGCTGCAAATAGGCCAGATTCCCTTCGTGGATATCCTTTTTGCTCTCGTCCCCCCGGTAGCGGCCGGTCATCAGCTTCTGACTTACGGCAGGGTCAACGCTGAGGTACACCACCACATCCGGCTGGGGAATCCCCATGAGGCGGTATTCAAAATCAAAGAGCCAGTGCAGGTATTCGTCCCACTGCTCCTTTGGCAGCTTGCTGCACTGGTGCACCGCATTGGAGGTGGTGTATCGGTCGGCCACGATGATGCCGCCGTTTTCATAGAATTTTCCCCAGTCCCGCTTGTAGGAGGCAAACCGGTCCACCGCATAAAAGGTGGAGGCGGCATAGGCGTTCACATCCGAGGGGTCCTGCCCAAACTGGCCGGAGAGATACATCTTTACCAGCGCCGAGGAGTCGGAGGCGTAATCCGGGAAGGAGATTTTCCGTACCGGCAGCCCCTTTGCCTCCAGATTTTTTGCCAGCTCCGCCGCCTGGGTGCCCTTGCCGCTGCCGTCCAGCCCCTCAATGACGATTAGCTTTCCCATGTCCATCGCTTCTTTCCTGTGGTTTTTGGCCTTTCCTTCGCCTATGATACCATATTTCAGGGAGAATGGCAAACATAGAATTCCCGCTGCCGCCCCACCCTGGCCGTTATCAAAAATGTTACAAACCACCTCTTGCACCCGGGGCGGAATTGTGCTATTCTGGACATATCCAAAGAAAGAAAAAGAAAGGGGTACAGCCATGATTACAAAATGGGTTTCCGGCTGCCCGTACCAGCTGGATGCTGTGATAGAGGAGGTCCCCGCCGCCCCCCGGGCAGAGGGACTGACGGCTTCCGCCCTGGGCAACGGCCTGGAATTCACCAGAACCCTGGCAGAAAATGACCGGGTCTACGGCCTGGGAGAGACTACCCGGGGTATCAATAAGCGTGGCAACCGGATTGTAAGCTACAATGCGGACAACCCGCACCACCTGCCGGACACCGTGTCGCTGTACGGTGCCCACAATTTCCTGATTGTCAGCGGCGAGGAGCATTGGGGCTTCTTCTTCGATACCCCCGCCCGGGTGATTTTCGATGTCGACGTGGATCACAGCGGCGTGCTCTGCATCCGGTGCGACAGCGCCAATCTGACGGTTTACAGCATTCAGGGAGACAGCGACAAGGACGTGGCAGAGCAGTTCCTGCACATCATCGGCCGCAGCTTCATTCCGCCCCTGTGGGCCTTCGGCTTTGGCCAGAGCCGCTGGGGCTATAAGACCAAGCAGGACTTCCGGGCCGTGGCAGACGGCTATCAGAAAAACCGAATCCCCCTGGACTATATCTGCATGGATATCGACTACATGGACAGGTTCATTGACTTCACCCTGAACCCCAAGAATTTCCCGGATTTTGCCGAGTTCTGCCAGGAGATGCGCTCCCGGGGTCTGCGCCTGGTGCCCATCATCGATGCCGGTATCAAGGTGGAGCCGGGGAACCCGGTATACGAAGAGGGAGTGGCCCGGGGCTACTTCTGCAAGAACAAGGATGGCAAGGATTTCCAGGCCGCCGTGTGGCCCGGTATGACCCATTTTACCGATTTCTTCCAGCCGGAGGCCAGAGAGTGGTTTGGCCGCCAGTACGCCGCCCTGACGGAAAAGGGGATAGAGGGCTTCTGGAACGACATGAACGAGCCTGCCATCTTCTATAGCGAAGCCACCCCCCGGACGGCCAAGAAGGATTATATCCCCGGCAGCGACGGCATCTACCAGACCGGCGTCAACCTGGTGGACTATAAGAATTTCTATCATAAAATCGACGGCAAGTCCGTGGTTCACCACGAGGTGCACAACGCCTATGGCTACCTGATGACCAGAAGCGCCGGTGAACAGCTGGACAAGATGCTGGACAAGCGCTATCTGCTCTTCTCCCGCTCCAGCTACATCGGTGCCCACCGCTACGGCGGAATCTGGACCGGAGACAATACCTCCAGCTGGCACAATCTACGCATGGCAGTGCATCAGATGCCGTCACTGAATATGTGCGGCTTCCTGTATGTGGGCACGGATATCGGCGGCTTCGGCGGCAACTGCTCCCGGGAGCTGCTGCTGCGTTGGCTGGCCCTGGGAGTATTCACCCCACTGATGCGGGACCACACCGCAAAGGGCACTCGCCGCCAGGAGTGCTACCGCTACTGGTTCAAGCGGGACTTCCGGACGGTGGTGGGCCTGCGCTACCGGCTGCTGCCCTATCTGTACTCCGAGTATATGAAGGCTGCCATCCGGGGCAAGCTCTATTTCCGCCCCCTGTCCTTCGACTTCCCGGAGGATGCCGAGGCTGCCCAGGTGGAAGACCAGCTGCTGGTGGGCGAGAGCATTATGATTACGCCGCTGCTGGAAAAGGGCAAGCGCAAGCGCACCGTATACCTGCCTGAGGATATGACCAAGGTGCTCTATGACGGCTCCTTCCACACCAGCCACGTGAAGCAGGGCTATCACGAAATCCACGCCCGGACCAATCAGGTGGTGTTCTTCATTCGCAAGGATTGCCTGGTTCCCATTGCCGAGGGAGCAGAGCACGCAGAGGCGGTGGATATGGAAAACGTCACCCTCCTGGGCGATGGCAGCTGCTACCAGCAATATCTGGACGACGGCCAGACCAAGGACTACGGCGAGTCCCACATCCGCACGCTGACAAAGTAAATATACAAGGGAATGAAAATGGGATGCCGATTTCGGCATCCCATTTTCGGTGCAGCCCAGGCCTATAAGCCGGGTTCTGTTTTGACAGCCATCTATCTAGCCCCATGGTTGCCCATGGGGTCAAGCCGCCTCCTCGGGACGGTCGGGCGAACCTATTGTCCCTCCACGGCGTTGCTCCGGGATAGAGTTTACATCGTAAAACCCATGTTACCATGGGCCGGGTGCGCTCTTACCGCACCTTTTCACCCTTACCCCTTGCGGGGCGGTATCTCTCTGTTGCACTTGTCCTGAGGTTACCCTCGGCGGGCGTTACCCGTTATCCCTGCCCTGTGGAGCCCGGACTTTCCTCATCTGGGCCCTTTCGGTTCCCATCCGCGGCTGTCCAGCCTACGCTGCCGGATTATTCTAACCCATACCGGGCGAATTGTCAAATCCCCTTGCAAAATCTTTTCAAAAAGGGTATACTGGCCCCATGGAAAACAAATAGGAGGCAGCGCTAATGGATGCTTTTGACCAATATTTTAATGCCCTGCGGGGAAAGAAAATTGCAGTGCTGGGCCTGGGGGTAAGCAACCGGCCCCTGGTGCAGCTGCTGCTGGAATACGGCTGCGACGTCACCGGCTGCGACCGGGTGACCCGGGAGAAGCTGGACGAGCCGGTGCTGGCCCTGGAGCGGGCAGGCTGCCATCTCCGCCTGGGGGAGGACTACCTGGCGGGGCTACAGGCGGATGTGGTGTTCCGCACGCCGGGAATGCATCCGGGGAATCCCGCCATTTGCCGCCTGCGGGAGCAGGGGGCGGAAATTACCTCGGAAATGGATGTGTTTTTCCAGGTGGCCCCTTGCCATCTGATTGCCGTCACCGGCTCCGACGGCAAAACCACTACCACTACGCTGATTGCGGAAATGCTGAAGGCGGCGGGGAAAACCGTGTGGCTGGGGGGCAACATCGGCACGCCCCTGCTGCCCCTGTGCCGCCGGATGCAGGCGGAGGACTATGCGGTGGTGGAGCTTAGCTCCTTCCAGCTGATGGATATGACCCGCAGCCCCCAGCGGGCGGTGGTCACCAATCTGGCTCCCAACCATCTGGATGTCCACAAGGACATGGAAGAATATGTGCAGGCCAAGAAGAATATTTTCCGCTTCCAGAAGCCGGGGGATTTGCTGGTGCTCAATGCCGACAATGCCATTACCGCCGGATTCTCCGGGGCGGGGGAGAACCATTTCTTCTCCCGGAAGGCACCCACCAACTGCATCTGGCAGCAGGGGGACTGGATTGTGCGCCGGGGGCAAAAGGTTTTGAATATCCACGATATTTTGCTGCCCGGTGTTCACAACATCGAAAACTACATGGCTGCCATGGCGGCGGTGGAGGAACTGGTCAGCGATGCATGCATCTGCTCCGTGGCAAAGAATTTCGGCGGCGTGGAGCATCGCATTGAGCTGGTGCGGGTGAAGGATGGTGTAAAATTCTATAACGACTCCATTGCCTCCTCTCCCAGCCGCACCATTGCGGGGCTTCGCAGCTTTTCCCAAAAGGTGATTCTCATTGCCGGTGGCTACGATAAGCACATCCCCTATGATGTGCTGGGGCCGGAAATCTGCGCCCATGTTTCCCGCCTGTTCCTGTGTGGTGCCACGGCGGGAAAGATTCGGGAATGCGTGGAGGCCCAGCCGGGGCAGAAGCCGGAAATGCTGGACTGCGGCGATTTTGACAGTGCCGTGCTGGCAGCAGCCAGGGCTGCCCAGCCGGGGGATATTGTGCTCATGAGCCCCGCCAGCGCCTCCTTTGACCAGTTTAAGAATTTCATGGAGCGGGGCGACCGGTTCAAGCAGCTGGTAAAGGAGCTGTAACCATGGACATGAAGAAGCTGACAAAATTGGGGCGGAAGGCACTGCCCCTGAAGCGCTGCGGTGCAGTGATTGTGGCGGCTGGCTCTGCCTCCCGGATGGGGGGCATCGACAAGGTGATGGCCCCCCTGGGGGGAAAGCCCATGATTGCCCGCACGGTTGCCGCCTTTCAAAGCTGCGATGCCATTGCGGAAATTGTAATTGTCACCCGGCCAGATTTGATTCGCCCCATTTCCGCCCTCTGTGCCGGAATGGGCAAGGTGCGGGCGGTGGTTGCCGGGGGCAGCAGCCGCCAGGAATCCGTGGGCCTGGGGCTGAATGCCCTGTCTAAAAATGTGGAGCTGGCTGCCATCCACGATGGGGCCAGACCCCTGATTACCGAGGCGGTGATTGACCGCACGGTGCGGGCCGCCAACAGCTATGGCGCAGCGGCCCCGGCGGTGCCGGTGAAGGACACCATCAAGGTGGTCAAGGGGGGACTGGTGGAGAAGACCCCGGAGCGGGCCACTCTGCAAGGGGTGCAGACCCCCCAGGTGTTTGATTTCGATTTGCTGCGGGGCGCACTGAAGAAGGCCCAGGAAGAAAAGGCTGCCCTCACCGACGACTGCTCTGCGGTGGAGCGGCTGGGTATGCAGGTGAAAATTGTGGAGGGTGACGAACGAAATCTCAAGGTCACCACCCCCATGGACTTGAAAATTGCAGAAATGCTTCTGGAGGAAATGCAATGAGAATTGGCCACGGCTACGACGTTCACCGGCTGGTGAGCGGGCGGGATTTGATTTTGGGCGGCGTGAAGATTCCCTATGAACTGGGGCTGGAGGGGCACTCCGATGCGGATGTGCTGCTCCATGCGGTGATGGATGCGCTGCTGGGGGCAGCCGCCCTGCGGGACATCGGCTACCATTTTCCCGACACAGACCCAGCCTATAAAGGGGCGGACTCCCGGAAGCTGCTGGAGGCGGTGGGGCAGAAGCTCACCGCTGCCGGTTACCGGGTGGGCAACATCGATGTGACCATGATTGCCCAAAAACCGAAATTGAAGGAGTATATCCCCCAGATGACCCAGAACATTGCTAAGACACTGGAAATTCCGGTGGGGCGGGTGAATATAAAGGCAACCACCGAAGAGCACCTGGGCTTCACTGGAAGCGGCGAGGGCATGTGCTGCCACGCAGTTTGCCTGCTGGAAGAGCTGTAATATTGTTCGGATATGGAAATACCCCTGCCGGTTGGCAGGGGTATTTGCGTGGGTTTGAGGGCCTATGTCACCTTCTGGGTGCACAGCAGCATAATCCCTGCGCCCAGCAGGGCACAGAGGGTGGCGGCGAGAAGCATGGGCTGTACGCCCAGGGTGTCCAGAATCTGCCCGGCGGCCATAGCTCCCAGCACATTGCCCAGGGTCATGGTCATGGTGTAGCAGGCTTGCCCCTTTACCGCATCCCCCGGGGCCATGATGGAGTTGACATAAAATACGGAGCTGACAGTAATCAGGGCAAAGCCCCCCATCTGAAACAGCTGCACGGCGTAAAAGCCAGCCATATCCGTGCACAGCCAGGTGCCCAGGGTTTTCAGCAGGAAGAAAAGACCGGAGATGCGGAACCATAGGTCGCAGCGTACCTTCTGCATCATCCACCCGAAGAGGAACATCACCGGAAGCTCTATCAGGGAGGCCAGGGCCATGGCGGTGCCCATGCTCTGGCTGTCGCCGCCCCGGTCCAGGACGATTTGATAGGTAAAGCTATTCAGCACGGCATGGCTGATGAAAATCAGCACCAGCCCCACCAGCAGGCAGCAAAACCGGGGATACCGCCCCAGAAAGCCGCTCCGGGTACCGGCAGCGGGCTTCTCCTGCCTGGGGGGATTGGCAGTTTTCCGGTAGTCCGCCGTGGACAGCAGCAGCCCTACCAGTCCGGCCCCAATGCACACCGGCACCGCCGGTGCCCCATAGCGCCGGGTGAGGACACCGATTCCGTAAACTGCCACGCCGTAGCCCAGGGAGCCAAAGCCCCGGGCAAGGCTGAAATTCATCTTCTCGCCGCCGTTCACCGTGGCGATACCCAGGGAATTCACCAGGGGAGTGCTCAGCTGAAGCAGCACCATGCACATGCCGTAGCACCCACCGGCAATGTATTTATTCTGCCCGGCAACCCCCATAACCAGGGCGCAGACCAGATTCAGCCCCCCGGCCAGAACAATCAGCCATTTCAGCGGAATGCTTCCCGGCCGGTCGGCATAGGCAGCCACCACCGGCTGGAGCAGGGCGGACAGCAGTCCCGCCGCCGCAATCAGCAGCCCCACCTGGGCGTTGTCGAATCCGGCGTGGAGCAAATATAAACTGACAAAGCCCATTATCCCCGCATAGCCCATCCAGAAGAAGCTCTGAATGGTAGAATATCCCGCAGTTCTGTTTTTGATAGCCACAAAATCTTCCTCCTTTTTCCGGGCCATCATACCACACTGTATTCCAAGATACAAGTCCGGTTCTTGACGGCTTTTGGGTAGCTTTTATCCTGGGGAATCCCTCTGGGACAGCAAAATCCCCGCTGCCCAAGGCGGCGGGGATTTTGTTAGAAAGAAAAGAGATAGAAAAGAGGAGTTTTGGGGGGCTTTGGAAAGGGGCGGCTCACGGCTTCCGCATCCTTTCTTGAGGTTACAATACCATGGGGTTTTGAACGGTACTTCACGAAATTGAAAACAAATTGGAAACACAGGCTTCTTAGGGGCATACCCGGCCTATTGCAATCCCAGCACAAATACCACCAGTGCCAGAATCCCCAGGGCTGCCCCGCTGATGAAACGCTGGCCCAGCTGCCAGTCGGAGGGCTCAGCGCCTTCTGCATTGCGTAGCAGGAAGGACATCTTCCAATGAAACAGCTCATCGGCAAAAAGCAGCGTCGCCGCATTCACGATGCAGATTACCACACCGGCAAGCCAGGCCATTCCCTCGCCCTTGTGGGTCAGGGGCGGGGTGGTGAGCAGGGCGTAAATGTCCCGGATGGTGGGGGCCATGCGGTCATGCACCTCACCGGTTTCCGCATTGTACACCACACCGGTGACCGCATCCTCATAATAAAGGTTGTGTAAATCGCTGCTGCCATCGGAATGGATGAAAAAATAGTGATCCTGTAGCTTCTGCACACCGCCCCGGAACACAACCTTCCCCTTGTCCCGGATTTCAATGCCCACAAAGCCTTCTTCACTGTCTTGCTGACTGGGAACTGCCGTGGGGTCACTTTCCATGGTGTAGGGGCCGTATTGGGTGTCTCCATACCGGAATGTTACCTGATTTTCCGTTACCCGAAATTGGGCCGCTGTGTTCCGGATGGAGCCGGTGTACACCGTGGCACCGTCCTCCTGGGTGGGAACCAGAATGGTGCCCTGGTACAGATACCCCACCCGCCGGACTGTCAGAAGGTAAACCACAGAAAAGACCAGCACCATCGCCGCCATGGCGAGGAGAATGGCCTTCTGGTATCCGCTTAAATTTCTGATTCGTTCCTTCATTTCGCATGCTCCTTTCGGGCCTGGGGATGCAGCTTCATTGTAGCAAATTTCCCGGCCCTATTCAACTGGTTTTTCGCCCCAAGGGGTATGTTAGCAAAGAGGTATATTAAATTGTCAAAAAGAGCACATATTATGTCGTCAAAAGCACTTGCATTTCCCTGAGAACCATGATAGAATCCAAACTTAAGCTCCATTTATGAAAGAGAGGTAACTATGCGAAATCGTTATATCGGTGACAAAGCATTTTATAAAAGAGTCATCACCATTGTCATTCCTATTATTATTCAAAACGGCATTACCAACTTCGTCTCGCTGCTGGATAATATCATGGTGGGCCAGGTGGGCACGCTGCCCATGAGCGGTGTTTCCATTGTGAACCAGCTGCTGTTTGTGTTTAACCTGTGCATCTTCGGTGCCACTGCCGGTGCGGGCATCTTTACCGCCCAGTTCCAGGGCTCCGGGGATACGGAGGGTATCCGGCATACCTTCCGGGTGAAATTCTTAATTTGTACCTTCCTGGGCCTGGTGGGCACGGTGCTGTTCTTTGTGGCGGATACCCCGCTGATTTCCCTGTTCCTCACCGGTGATGGCAATCCGGAGGATGCAGCCGCCATCCTGGGCTACGGTGAGGCGTACTTAAAAATGATGCTCCCCGGACTGCTCCCCTTTGCCCTGACCAGCGTCTATGCAGGCACCTTGAAGGAGACCGGCGAGACCATGGTTCCCATGCTGGCCGGCGTGGCAGCCACTTTGGTGAACCTGGTGCTGAACTATGCCTTTATCTTCGGCCACTTCGGGGCACCGGAGATGGGCGTGGAGGGTGCGGCCCTGGCCACGGTTATCTCCCGCTTTGCAGAGCTGGCCATTGTAGCAGGCTGGACCCATCAGCACAGAGAGCGGAATGCCTTTATCGTGGGGGCCTATCGCTCTATGTGGGTTCCGGCGGGGCTGCTGCGGAACATTGTCATCAAGGGAATGCCCCTGCTGGCCAATGAGCTGACCTGGGCCACCGGCATGACCTTCCTGAACCAGTGCTACTCCACCTGCGGCCTGGATGTGGTTCCGGCGCTGAACATTTCCTCCACTCTGTTTAACCTGACCAGTGTGGTGTTTATGTCCATGGGCGTGGCAGACGGCATCCTGATGGGTCAGATGCTGGGCGCCTCTGCCCCCAAGGAGGAAGTGAAGGACTACAGCCGGAAGCTGATTGCCATTTCCGTAGCTGCGGGTGTGGTTTTCGGCGGCCTGACGGCGGCGCTTTCCGCTGTATTCCCCCATATCTACAACACCTCCCATGAGGTGCGCACATTGGCCGGGCGGCTGATTCTGATTATGGCAGCCTTCATGGCCTTCGATGCCTTTGCCAACGCCGCCTATTTCATCCTGCGCTCCGGCGGCCAGACCTATATCACCTTCCTGTTCGACAGCGGCTTCGTCTGGGCTGTGATGGTCCCCCTGGCCTATTGCCTCAGCCGCTTCACCGGCATGGCCATCCTCCCGCTGTACCTGATTTGCCAGAGCACCAACATGCTCAAGGCCGTGCTGGGCTACATCTTCCTGCACCAGGGCAAATGGATCCAAAACCTGGCCATCGACCGATAGAAATATATAACCACCTCAGGTAGATACCGGACCGCAATCCTGCGTCCCCGGAATCCTCCCAAAACCCAAAAAGCACAGCCTGCAGATTCCATAACCGGCGGGCTGTGCTTTTGGCTGCTTTACCCCCAGGATTTTCCCGAGGCTGCATCCCCTTGGCATGGATTGCTTGCCTTGAAGAAACGCCTCCCCGGTGGTAAAATATTTTTAGAATTTCACATTTCCCATGCAATATCTCCCTCCCATTTTACGCCTATATCAGTGAAGGACACATAACAGGAGGTGATTCCTTGGAGGACCAGGGAATTGTGGCGCTGTTCTTTGACCGCTCGGAACAGGCCATTGCAGAAGTAGACAAGAAGTACGGTGCATATTGCTACAGCATTGCCTACAACATTTTATCCAACCCGGAAGACACAGAGGAGAGCGTCAGCGATACCTATCTGGCGGCATGGAATACCATCCCGCCCCGGAAGCCGAATTTCCTCAATGCCTTTCTGGGCAAAATCACCCGGCACATTTCCATTGACCGCTGGCGCAAGCGCAGCGCCCAGAAGCGGGGCGGCAAGGAGATGATTCTGGCGCTGGAAGAATTGGGGGAATGCGTTGCCCCCGACACCCTGGAAGCGGAAATCTCCCAGCGGGAGCTGACGAGGGTGCTCAATCACTTTCTGTCCGGTCTGCCCGAGACGGAACGGAACGTGTTTCTGTGCCGCTACTGGTATATGGATTCCGTGGAGGCCATCGGGAAAATCACCGGATTCAGCCAAAGCAAGGTCACTTCCATGCTCCATAGAAGCCGTGGCAAGCTGCGCCGGGTGCTTACCGAGGAGGGATATGTATGAACGCCATGGATTTGATTTGCGGTCTGAACAACGTGCAGGACAGTTATGTTGCCTCCGCCGGGGCGTTCCGGCAGCGAAAGCCGAAGCGCCTGCCCAAACGGAAACTGTGGCTCATCGCAGCCCTGATTGCCCTGACGCTGCTGCTGGTGGGCTGTGCGGTGGTGTATGTCCTGCGGCTACAGGATATGGCCTTTGGGCAGGAAACCCATGAAGTGCTGGGAAGCGGCATACAGAATAGAACCATGCTGTCCTTGCAGGGCGTGAAGGGCACACCGGGGTATCAGGCTACCAAGGAATGGTACGATTGGCTGCAAAGCTATGACCCGGACGATACCATCTACCACTCCCCCGAGGCGTTCTCCGAGGATTTTGGAGACGACTATTACGCCTACAATCTCTACACCCGGGATATGAAAAACAAGCTGGATGAAATCTGCGCCAAGTACAATTTGAAGCTGCTGGGAAAAATGTACGTTGACCCCGATGAGTCCGCCGCTTGCAAGGCGCTGGGCATCCAGGGCATTCTCCGCCCCGGCGCACAGGCCGAAACACACTTCGGCGGCGTGCGGTACTATGCCGACGGCTCCTTTTTCGTGGAGGGCTGCATGACCCTGACCGGCTCGGATTCCGTCTGGCCTTATGAGGAGATTGTCAGCTACTCCTGCGGCAGAAAGGACAGCTTCAGCCAGCTCTATGCCTCCGTTGGCCCGGTGGGAACCTATGAGGAATGGACGTACACCACTTCCGGCGGCGTGGACGTGCTGATTGTCCTGGAGCAGCGGAACGAGATGAACCAGCCAGCCTTTATGATTGCAGACCAAGGGGATTATGTATTCGTGTTCCAGGCATTGGAGTATGACCGTAGCTGGACAAAGGAGGCGCTGGAAGCCTATGCGGAGGTCTTTGACTTCACTGTGCAGCCCCAGCCGGTCAGTCAGGAAGCGCTGGCAGAAGCACAGACCCGCAGGGACGACGCAGACGCACAATATGCGGAAGACTACGACCGACGGATGCACGCCTACACAGCGCTGGGATACGATGCAAGGATCAAATCCCGGATGGAGTTCAGCACACACCCCTCCCAGCTGGGCTTCTGCGTCACGGATTTGGACGGCAATGGTACCGAGGAGCTGATTGTGGGCGAGAATGGGTATATCATTACGGTCTATTCCGCCCGGGATGGCGGCACCCAATATTTGATGCCCCCGGTTTTCGCCTTTGAGGGCGTGGTCAGCGAGTCGGATAGTTTCTTGATGAATATGGGCGCGCAGATGGGCTATAACTCCTATGTGTACCTCTGCCAGGACAACGTGCTGGCCTACGTCACGTCCAGCGTGAACGGCATTGTCTCCTACTACTTTGCCAAGCCGGAAAACGGGACATACACCTGGATAAACGGCATCGTTTATTATCCCAGTGAGGGGCAATCCACGGATAGTCCCTGGAGTATGATTCCGGACATGACCAGCCCCCATATAAAAGTCCCCATTACAGAGGAGAAATTCAATGAAATTGTCCGCTCCCATCCCCGCATTCCCCTGACGCTGACCCCCATTTCCCAGTTTCCCCTGGCGGACAACTCCCCCAGCGGCATCGGCGGAGAAGACAAGGTTTATACCAGCTACAATGCCCTGTTCGCCGGTCTGTTCGCACCGGAGCGGTGGCGTTACAGCTTCATTGACCTGGACGGGGACGGACAGGAGGAGCTGTTCCTGACCCAAGGTGCCTGGAAGGGCGTTTTGACCGTAAAAAACGGGAAGGTCAAAATTCTGGAATGCGGTAAACAAGTTAGCATCTGTCGGGGGAATTATATCCTCCATACCCAAACCTACCTGGACGGCAACAGTGCCACCAGCGTCTACAAAATGCAAACCGGAAGCGCCGTCCTTGTGGACTACCTGCGCTATGATAAGGACGCAAACCCGGAAAACCCCTGGTTCTATGGCGTGGATGCCCAGGACAGTTCCTTGCAGCCGGTTTCTCAGCAGCAGTACGAAGCAATCTTGGCAAAATATGTGCCGCTGGAATTGGAAATGAAGACAGTGACAGGATAGAGTAGAAAAAGAGCGGACTGACACAAAATCAGTTCGCTCTTTTGGATTATCCCGCAATCGTTAGATAGGCTCAATCTGACAAACACTGTCTGTCAAATTCGATTGCAGCGTATTTTTCCGCCGGTCACCACGCTTGAAGAAGTCCTCTTTCGATGATAAAATAATTTCTGTAAAAATACCTCTCCCCGTGAAACTTTCCGCCCCATTCTTCGTGTATACAGATGTAACCACCTACACAGAAAGGATTGATTCCCCGTGGATGATTCCCAGATTCTGGCTCTGTACTTTTCCAGAGCAGAGGCAGCCATCCAAGAAACAGACCGCAAATACGGCCGCTATTGCTACAGAATTGCTTACAGCATTCTTGATAGTCGGCAGGATTCCGAAGAAAGCGTGAATGATACCTACCTGTCCGCATGGAACAGCATCCCACCCCGGAAACCAACACGACTGTCCACCTACCTTGGAAAGCTCACAAGGAACATTTCCATTGACCGCTGGCGCAAGTGCAGCGCCCAGAAGCGGGGTAGCGGCGAAGTTGCCCTTGCACTGGACGAACTCACCGAATGCGTTTCCGGACAGCCCGGGATTGAGGAGCAAATGATTCAGCGGGAGATTGTTGTCAGCCTGAACCGCTTTCTGGCATCCTTATCCGTAGACGAGCGTACCGTCTTTCTCTGCCGGTATTGGTATGTCAATTCCATGGAGGAAATCGCCCGCAAAACGGGATTCTCCCTGGGAAAAATCAAATCCATGCTCCATCGAACACGCAAAAAGCTTGCCGCAAGTCTGCAAAAGGAGGGGCTGGAATGACGAATTTAGAATTGTTTTGTGCTTTGAGCCATATCAGTGCCAAAAATCTTTCTGATGCAGAGGCGCTGCAAGGCGATATTCCCTTTCCCCGCCCCAAAACACGAATGCGCTTCTTCCTTATTGCCGCCCTGATTGCCCTGACGCTGCTGCTGGTGGGCTGTGCGGTGGTGTATGTCCTGCGGCTACAGGATTTGAAGGTGGGGGAATATCGCTTTTATGTTCCTGCTGCCTATGACGAAGATGGCGAGGTCATTCCAGTGGAGTCCCGGGAGCCATTCACCATGCTTTCCGTACAGGGGAGCAACATGGAGGCACTGGCTGAATGGGTGGCCTTTACAAATACCTATGACCGGGACGGAACCATTGCGCTGGAATCGGATTTGGCTGCCAAATCCGGTACGCCCTGGGACATCCCGGAAGACCACGCCCGCACCTACGGCTGCTACAGCCGGGAGATGGTGAACAAGCTGGACGAGATTGCAGAAAAATATCATTTGAAGCTGCTCTCCGGTGATATTCCCTTCAATGAATACGAAAACAGCATCCTGTTTCGCGCCCTTGGTCTGGACAGCTTGGTGCAGGACGCCCCCCATGTTCAAGTGGAATACGGGGACGGCTATTTTCATTTGGAAGGAACCTTCAGTCTGCATATGCGGCTCACCGGGGATTTTGGAGCCTGGCAATGGGAAGAAGGCGGCATCCATTTTCACTATTCCCGAAAGGACTATTTTGACCCCATCACCAGCTCCATGCAGGAATCCCAAAGCTATGCTCAGTGGGACTACACCCGGCAGGACGGGAAAACCGTTCTATTGGTGCTGGGAACAGAGAATGCCCGCATCTATGCAGATTTGCCCGATGCCTTCGTCTCAATCCACATCATCCCTGAGATTTTGGAAAACGGAAAGAAAATTCCCATGACCCGGGAAGCCTTACAGCAGCTGGCAGAGCTATTTGACCTGTCCATCCAGCCAATGCCAGCCACCATGAAAGAAGTGGAACAGTATCAGGCAGAGGCGCTTGCGGAATACAACGCCCGCCGGGAAGCTGCCCGCAGGGAAAGCGAAGCCCAGCGAGAAGCCATGTATACCGCCGGATATGAGGAATTTGTGGCGTATCTCTTAAAAAACTCCCATCGCCCGGAGATGCTGTCCTATCTTCTGTACGATTTGAATGGAGACGGCATTCAGGAATTGATTACCAAGGGTGCAAAAATTCTGTCCATGAAGGATGGCACCTCCTACCGATACTTTGAAACGCAGCCGTCCTCCATGATGTTTGGAGGTACATTTGCCCTGTGTGATGGCAATGTTTTTGAGGTATATGCAGAGCTGAGCGATATTTCCCCCATCTATCAGTACAATTTCTACCGGGCAGAGGCAGAAGGTGCCGCCTTCCTGATAGGACTTTGCCAGGATACGCAAACAGGCCAATGGTACCAAAGCCTGGACGGCGGCACGGAAAACATTCAGCCCATTTCCCAGGAATACGCCAAAAGCATTCTCGATGCCCACCCCCAGCAGGAGCTTTGCTGGCTGCCGCTGGTAAAATTCGGTCAGACCGATGGCTTCCTTTCCGCTTCGGATCCCTATGGGGCATATATTGCGGATATTCTGAACCGGTACGATGATGCAGCAGGCTACAGCTACGCCCTTCTGGACGTAAACGGCGATGGCATTGCGGAGCTGATTACCACACAGCCGGGGTGCTCCTATATGCAAATTTTCACCATTCGGGACGGCACCCGGACGCTGTATGCTTCTGACATTTCCTATCTTTGCCAGGGCAACATTTTGGAGCAATGCGAGGAAAGCGACGATTCCGGCAGGTTTTACGCCTGGTATCGCTGCGGTGCCGATGCACCGGAATTCATAGAAAAAATTGTCCGGGATCCCTATACCCTGTATTGGGGACGCGTCCAAGCCGGTCAGGAAGGGAGAACCGTGCGAACGGAGGAGGCACAGGAAACCATCAATTCCTACCGTCACCAGGCTCTGAACATGAAGCCCTTTTCGGAATATCCCTTTGACTGATGGCCCGTAGAATGGTAAAATGTAAAAATCCCCTGAGTTTTCGTAGGGGCGATGAAAATCGCCCCTACGAAACTCAGAAGGTTTTATAATTCGTCAAAATCAGTTTCGGCATGAAACGGATACACACAAGCGTGATACAGGAAGGAGCTTTATCATGGAAATCAGCGAACTCAGGCTGAAGGACTTGCAGCCCTCACAGCTTTATATTTCGGAGGAAAAACTAAGAGCGGTAGAAAAATGGCTGGATGCCTCGGATTTGTCCAACTTTGAACCGATCCCCATTAAGCTGCTGGATAACAGACCGGTTATAACCGACGGACATACCAGAGCGGTAGCCGCATTGCGGGCAGGCCTGGATACCGTACCGCTGGTTTGGGATGAGGACGAGCTGCCGCTGGATATGTACCGTGCCTGCGTAGCAGCCTGCCGGGAGCAGGAAATCAAGTCGCCGGAGGATTTGCTCCCGAGAATTGTCTCAGAGGATGCCTATCGAGAAAAATGGTACAAATGGTGTGAGGGTATGCAGGCAGAGTTAGCGCAGAATGAAATTGTAATCAAGCCGTATACCAAGCAGAGAATTCCGGACGTACTGGCATTTGAACAGGCACTTCGGGCGGAAGAGAACTTTTGGGGCTGGGAAATCAACGAGGCGTATATCAAAAGGGTTACTGCCAGCTTTGAAGATGCCGGTTTTTCCAATTCGCTTTCCTTTTTGGCCTATCAGAATGACTGCGTGATAGGCCGAATCGATGCTGCCCTGCTCCCATCCCATTTTGATGGGTCAATAAAAGCCTATTTGGACTGGATTTGTGTGCTAAAGAGCTGCCGCCATAAAGGGGCGGCACAAAAGCTCCTTTCTGCATTGCGCAATGCCCTGAAGGAGCGAAATGTGGACACGCTTATTGCGTTAACCGCCAGTAACGACGAAGCCCAGCGGTTCTACAAAGCCGTCCCAGACTCCGAAATGCGGGATATCGGCATTTGGATTGACATCAAATAAGGCAAAACAAAAGAGCTACCTGGCTTCTTCTTGCAGAAATCAGATGGCTCTTTGTTCTTGTGTGACCTTACGGCGTTGGCATTATGTTGCCCCAGGGCAATGTGCGGATGCAGAAGTTAAACATTTTTCGGGGAGTATTCTCACGCTATGCCAATGCTTGTCTTCTTTTCCAAATACTTTTCTATCAATTTCGGCTGTATCAACGGATATGTCCAGCTCTCGGGCAATGTATCCATAAGCACAACCTTTTCCATTTCGCTATGCAATTCTTTCGCAAATTCAGATATCTCTGCAAAACAAAGCAGCCCAAAAGTCTCCTCGCCGGTATCATTCACTCTGTTTTTGCCTTTTACTGAGTAAACACAGATTGGCGTTATCTCAAATTCTACCGCCCCTGTTTCTTCCTGCAATTCTCTTTTAGCCGTTTTAAGAATGTCCTCTCCAGCTTCTCTATGCCCTCCCGGCGCTTCATACGTATCTCTTTCTTTGTGCTTGCAGAAAACCCACTTGCCATTACTCCGTGAAATAATTACTGCAAACTTTAATAGGGCATCCTCAACTGTATCATAAAATTTTACTTCGAGATTCTCCATTACCACACCTCCAACTCATTACTCTCCCCACAAACAGAGCCGTTTGATAAGGCAAATGCCGAAAGCCCGCAAAATATGGGCCTTCGGCATTTTAATCCGTTATTCCCACTCCACCGTTGCGGGGGGTTTCGAGGTGATATCATATACCACCCGGTTGATGTGCTTTACTTCGTTGGTAATGCGGTTAGAGACCTTGGCCAGCATGTCATAGGGGATTCTTGCCCAGTCGGCGGTCATGAAGTCGTCGGTGGTGACGGCGCGGATGGCCAGCAGGTGGTCATAGGTTCGGTGGTCGCCCATGACGCCTACGGTGCTGACACCGGGCAGGACGCAGAAGAACTGGGCCATCTGGCTTTCGTAGCCGTTCTTTGCCATTTCATCCCGGAGCACCCAGTCGGCCTCCTGGAGAATTTTTACCTTCTCGGCGGTGATTTCGCCGATGATGCGCACACCCAGGCCGGGGCCGGGGAAGGGCTGCCGCCACACCTGCTCCTTGGGGATGCCCAGCTTCTCGCCCACCCGGCGCACCTCGTCCTTGAACAGGTCCTTCAGCGGCTCGATGGTGCCCAGGAACTTCACGTCCTGGGGCTGCTTGACCATATTGTGGTGGGTCTTAATCTTATCCGCCTCGCCCTTGCCGGACTCAATGCGGTCAGGGTAGATGGTACCCTGGGCAAAGAAGCTGTCCTCGCTGCCCTGGCGGCGGATTTCGCCCCAGAAAGCCTTATAGAACTCGGTGCCGATAATCTTCCGCTTCTCCTCTGGGTCGGTTACGCCCTTGAGGCAGGCAAGGAAATGCTCCTGACAGTTCAGCCGGACAAAATTCATATCAAAGAGCTTGGTAAAAGTCTCCTCTACGAAGTCGCCCTCGTCCTTACGCATCAGGCCCTGATCCACAAACACGCAGGTCAGCTGGTCACCCACGGCACGGGAGATAAGACCCGCTGCCACAGAGGAATCCACGCCGCCGGACAGGCCCAGAATCACCTTCTTGTCGCCAATCTCCTCCCGCAGCGCCTTTACGGTATCCTCAATGAAGGAATCCATCCGCCATTGACCCTGGCACTGTCTCTTATACACATCTGACGCTGCCGACGAATAGCCT